>CAZGZF010000008.1:0-30300 GCA_964529995.1 uncultured Candidatus Bathyarchaeia archaeon | reverse complement strand
ATGGTGCTGAACCCTGCGCACGTCACGAACCACAAAAGACCTCTACTCGTCATCGGAAAATAGTTAAATGAAGGGCTGACAGGAGGGATAGGCAAATTGGCTTGAGGCGGATCCATGAGGCAGAGACTATTCGCGTCATTCTTGCTGACTCTTGGGCTGACCTTTCTCTATATCGGAACAGGCGAAAAGCAGTTGGACGAGTTGTTGAAACTTCTAAAAACAATCAGCGAAACGTGTATCGCGGGCATACCGTAGGGGAAATGCTTTTGCAGGAGACCCCAAAGCAAAGAACCCGGATCTGGTGGATACGAAAGTCTGTTCAAGCAACTAGCACGGTTCTGCTAATGGGGGCGACCCTGGGTGTTGCTAGAACACCGATAGTTCTTCCTGTTTTGCTGACATTGGGGAACAGCGAGAAGACAGTTGTCAACGCTCTTGATGCAATTCAGGAAATGCTTGCAGAGCCCATCCTGCCCTGGATGGCCCTCGCAGTCTTCCTGCTCTTTGGAATCTTTGCGGGCCGCGCGACTTGCGGATGGATCTGCCCATTCGGGCTGGTGCAAGATCTGCTCGCCGAGATCAACCCGAAGAGGCGAGAGGTTTCGCTTCGCACTCATAAGGGGTCACTCAAGCTCAAGTATGGAATACTTGGGATGACTCTTTTTGTTAGTGGGTCTCTTGGACTATCTCTATTTTACGGCTTGGGAGGCGAGTACAAGGTTGCTCTCGGCGTGCTGGCGCGCGGGCCCTTTTCTGCGCTATCTCCTGAAGCCACTCTTCTAGGAGTCCTTCCTATTCTCTCGAGGGTTATTCTTCTTTACTTTCTGGGCATACCGCCTGTAGCAAGCCCATTGAGCTTAGATCTTGTTTGGAACAGACTGAGTTCAATGAGTTGGCTGTTGACCATAAGGCTGGCGGTGCTGATCCTCGTTGTGGTAATGTCGTTTTACATTATGAGAGCTTGGTGTCGATACCTCTGCCCGGCAGGAGCATTCTTGGCCATCTCCAGTAGATTCAGTTTCCTGGGTCTTAGGAGAAACCTGCTTCAGTGTGACAGGTGCGGAGACTGCGTGAGGGTTTGTCCTATGCTGGTGCGAATAACAGAGCAGCCATGGGAGAAGATGACTGATCCTGAATGTATAATGTGTCTCGAGTGTGTCGATGCGTGTAGCCTCAGGGCGATCAGACCCACATTCCCCTAGCCAGAGTTGCTGTCGGTTTGCAGATTGCTTTTCACGATCTTCCTTGCAAATGTGAGGTAGCCTGTGTGGCCTATCATTAATGTCCTCGGCCTCGTCTTTCCTCTCTCGACACGCATGTTTCTCATAAGGCATTCGAGGCTATCTATATCGACGAACTTGCCCTCCATCGCCTCCACAGTTCTTTCCAACTGATTCATAGTGGGACTGAAGCTAGCCACGGAGTGGCTGGCCTTCAACGCTTCATACACTAAATCCACAACCTCCCAAGGATCTTCAAGATCCACGACTGCAGCGTCGACATCGTTCTCCTCAAAGCCAAGCTTAGCGTCAGCGTTCTTTATGGTTACGAATTTCTCCAGGCCCATCTTCGCGACGTTCCTTTTGGCGATTTCTGCGAATCCGCGTCTGATCTCGTAGCTATAGACATGGCCGTCAGGTCTAACAGCGTTGGCGAGACTAGCAGTCATGGCTCCACTCCCTGTTCCGGCTTCAATGACAATGCTGCCCGATCTGATATCTAGCCTGAACAATACAATTGCGATGTCCTTGTCATACAATATTTGGGTTGGCCGCTGCATGTTCGTGACGTGGTCTCTTACAGTAGGCAGAAGAACGTGGATATCATATCCTAACGTGCTTCTCACGGAAGTACCGAAAGGTTTCCCTACTATCTCCCCGAGGTTTACGATTCCCTTGTCTGTGTGAAATTCTTTCTCTTTTCTTGCCTGAACAAGCCATTTCTTTCTCTCGTTGAGGTATAGAAGTACGAAGTCTCCTTCTTTCGCCAGTTTCATTCTTCGATCCTCCGCATCCTGGTTCTCAAGCCATTGACAAACCTTTCACCAGAACGCCTCGGCACCATCCATACTGTAATTTCTCGCTGATTGTCAATGGTCATAATACTGATCTTGGCGAAGACCCAAGCATATCCGGCTCCACCCAGTCCAAGTGCGATCGCAAGTACAGCCCATGAGGAGAGAGACCTGTACGGTTGAGGAAGTGTCACGGGCCATGAAAGTCCACCCGCGAACCACCACATGCCGACAAGAAGGGTAAGGCTTGCCAAGGATACCAGGATTGGTGGAAAGATGCTGCTCACCACTAGTTCGACTGCCTTGATACGTGATAGAGGAATGCTTATCGTTGTCAGGGGGACCACTCGAGAGACAATGACTCTCTTGCCTTCTAGTGAAACGTTGAAGTTCAAACCTCTACATTTCATCTGTCTCTCAATTACCTGAGGTTCCACCTTCACCTGCCCCTTGCACCTTGCTAAGGTTTACGAAGCTGATTTGGGATTTCAATAAGATGCACTAGTCTGGACTAAAGCATTGCGGGATGAGGAGGGAGAGCCTCCACGTTCAGCTATTCGCGAAAAGTCTTGGGGTCAGCTGTTGCGTATTGCTGGTGGAAGCGCAGACCTATTCAAAGCATCGAGGAGAAGAATGCCATCTCAAATGATATTGATGTCTGCTGTGGAGGAGGTAGTGTTGACCATGAGCTGTCATGTCAGGTGCTGTTCTCAGATAACTGATACGACGACACTCTTGTGATTCAATGTATGTGCCTGAGGATTTCCCTCAAGTCTGGTCCCCTCACCACGACCTCGCATGCATCGAGAGCCCTCTGATCTTTTGGGTTGAAGGCTATCCGCAACCCTGCCCCGCTCGGCAAGTCGAAGGTATTGTCCCCCACCACCGCACATTCACTAAGAGAGCACCCCCAATCGTGCGCCACTTTTTTCATTACCAATGGCTTCTCATCCAAGGATACGTTGACTGTGACGCCCCCTGTCATTTTTCCCCTATGGACGTGAAGCTCGTTAGCGACGGCGAAATCCATCCCCAACTCTTTGCGTACCCTATCCGAGAGAAGTGATATTCCGGCGCTGACTATCCCTGAATGCTTCGCTGTTCTGCGCAACTCAGCAACAGTCTCCTTAGCACCGTCGACGTACGGGATCGTGTCGACAATCGATTTGAGCCGAGCCAGCTCCAATCCACGCCACATGAGGGAGTCAAGTTGAGCCCATTTGAGATAGTCGATCTTACCCCTCCAGTAGTCCTCCGCGGAAAGCTTTCCAAGGTGCCAAGTTCCAAGCTTTTCGTGAACATATTGCCACGTGCTCTCTATCTTGGTCAATGTTCCGTCAAGGTCGAATATCACCAATTGAATGGACCTTCGCAAGAGTATCAGTCTCGAGAGTTTGTGAGCGCTAGAACCTGCTTCATATGGAACTAAACCGCATCATCAGCCTTGCTGTCGTTCTAGGCTCGACGAAGCTGTTCTGCTATCCTGTACATCACAGGTGGGGCTGTCCAGAGTGAAAACACCTTCATGTAGTTGATTCCGGCCGCCCGTCTCAATGCGCTACGCTCTCCAGCTTCAGAGTATCCCTCAATGAATCCGTCAATGAATTGACTTAGGCCTTGAGACATTAAGGGAGAATAGTGCCCTGAATAGAATAGGAATTCCGATACATCCCATGCCTTGTCCCCTCTCTTCGAAGCCTGCTCAAGGTCCAGTGAATATACTTTGCCGTCAGTAGAAAACACGAAATTATCAGGCTTTGAATCGCCTAGCGTAACATTGATCGAATGGATCTTCGCCATAGTCTTCCCCATTTGAGAAGCGACTTCATATTCTCCAGCTGAGACCTGATCAGATGAAGACGCAAGTCGAGCCAGGTCTCCAATGTTTCTCCCTTCCACGTATGTTTCTAAGAGAACGCGATCTGGGACGCTGATATGCACTATGCCAGGCACAGCAATGCCTTCGGCTGAAAGAATTCTATTCATTCCATATTCATTGGCGAGTCTAGATCTTCCTACGACGGAGAATTTCTTCGTTCCAAGTGTAACTAGATTGATTGTGAACCATTTCAGGCTGAACCAATCGGTGTACTTCTTCGCCACAAGCTGCTCTTCATCAACAGAAACCAAGTACACGTCGTTGATGACACTTGCCAACGGCGTGATCGCTATCTTTGCTCCCGGCCGAAGCCTGTGCGCGACATCAACAATGGAGGATCTCTCGTTCAGGTCTACTAGTCCTCTCGATGTCTGAAGAAACAGATAGTTCCTTGGGTCCTCAGCCTTCTCGGAGAAGAAGCCTGGTTGAATCCCTCTCTGTAGAGCTGATCCAAGCTCCTGCAATATCAGCTCGATGTTGCGTGCCCGACTGCGGCCATAGGTCAGGTAAGAGTAGAAAGCTCTCCTGCTCATCTCCACAACATTGACGGCCTTCTCATATGATCTTCGTGAGAGGATTTCGTCTATGAACTTATCTCCTAAGACTATCTTGTCGTCTTGGTACTTAATCACGCCACGCGAGCTGAGGTCTTGCAGGGCAACCTGATAACCTTGCAAGATAGATGTCAGATTGGCTGCTCTCGAATCCCCGCGGAGCATGTTGACATAGCCGTAGAGAAGAGCTGGATAATGTCTGGCCCTCTTGCGTAACCTTGAAAGGGCCAAGTAGGTTGGGTCTATCACTAGTCCGCGTGAGATCTCGCCGTACTCTATTACTAGGTCTTTCAGTTCCTCCTCAATGACCCTACGCTTTGCTTGTATCTCTATCCTTTTCAGAATGTCTGAGCCATCTAGGGCTACGTATGGGCCCAGCAGTCTGGTGCACAGAAATTCCCCCAGAGCGCCAGTCTTCGCGTCGAGCTCAAATAAGTTCCTTTCTACCGCGAGGATTGCCGCGTGGACTTCGTTCATCTTCTCGTAGTAGAAGCCTGCTCCTTTCGGATAGACTTCAAGGACGAGGGCTATGTCGAAATCACTGTCTTGTCTCGCATAGCCCCCCGCTCTTGAACCGTAGAGACAAATTGCGACGGTTGGGGAGTCGCCTGATATCTCTCTGCACAAGCCTCGAATCGCTTCTGCGTGATAATCAAAGGCCACGCTTCGCAGGCTCCAGACGCATAGCGCACCAAAGGTGTACTTCTCACGTCCGTTAAAGTGTTGCCCCGGTAGTAGGACGCACACTAGTCGCCAGATGGTTTTATTAGAATGACAGACCCATCCCAGCTTCGTAGGAATAGATGAATAGTCGAAAGATCTTAGCAGCAGTGGCGGCAGTAAAGTGCCTTCTTCTCATTGCGTCTGCCATTCCACAGGGTCTCACTCTGACCTACGGGGCCGCTTGCTTGGTAAGAGAGCCTGTGAGCCCTGGGACAAGATGGTGTGAAACCCCTCCAATAAGAATAGTCATGAGATCTACAGCTGACTGGGGGAGGATAATGTTCGACGACGAAGTTGGAAACAACACCAACGGCATTCGCTTCAAGTACATACTCTCGTTTGGTTGGACGAAGGGGAACGACAGCGATGATGAAATCACCGTGGGAAAAAGCGACTGGTATGATGTACTGTACAACTTGACTGTCAAGAAGACAGGAGACATAGTAGCCTTCAACAAGCAAAGGGACGATTTCGACTACACAGAGATGTACGCGGATATAGTGTTCGAAACGGACATGGGCACGATAACCGGATATGTCTGGCTGATGCTAGCCGGCCAGGGCATTACAACGTTTGAACTGACAAACCTTCAAGAGAGATACACTGTTTGGGAAGAAACTCTGTCAGGGACAGGCCACACAAGACATGTGAGAAGGTATGTCATGATAGATTCGTTCTTCAGAAGATGGGAAATCTCGCCAACATCGATCATCGTTCTCGTGTTGATTGTAATACTGGTCATGATTCTCCTAGGCCCGGTGATCCCTAGAAGCGCCCGTAGGTCTCCAAAAACAGGTCAGGATCAAACTCTTCGTTACTTGTCCACGCTTCTGTATGCGCGTAGTGCAATAGTCTTAAGAGTCATTGGTTAGGGATCGGTGGACCAACATATATGGATGACACGCCTGCAGAGACATCCCTATTGAAGCTTTCAAGATTGTCGCTTGTGGCAGTCGTTGCACTCAACTTGACAGTGGTCTCGATTCGGCTTATGAACGGTCTTCCGCTTGGCGTCGATTCTACGAGCCACCTCTTTCGAGTCATGCTCATGTCGAAGTCGTACCAAGAGAATGGGTATGTCCCTCAATGGAATCCTGACTGGTACGGAGGAACGACTCTTTTCGTATTCTATCCTCCATTAAGTCATTACGTCACTTTCATTCTATCAGTAGTTGGTCTTGGTCCAATTCTGGCATACAAGCTCGTGGAGTCAGTCTTCTACGCCCTGGGACTGTTGGCGGTGTATCTTCTAGCACGTCATAGCGGGGCCGGCAAGACAACGAGCATCTTGGCAGTGCTTTTCTACTCGTTCTCCCCAACCATACTGGAGAACTACTTGTTCTATGATAGGTTTTCCAGCATTGTTTCTCTTCCGCTTGTTTGCTTCTTTGTAATGACTCTATCTCAAGCTCTAGCCAATAGACGCTGCCAGATGTTCCTAATACTCTCAGGGATGTTGTTGGGCACGATCATCCTTGTTCATCATCTATCGGCACTGTGTGCAGCTTTGTTCGGAGTTGTACTGGTTGCCGCAAAAGCCTTCACGAATCCTAAAGGAAGCAACATCAAGCACTTTGCAGTTGTTTTGGCAACGGTCTTTCTTATGGGGTTCCTGCTATCCGCATTTTGGGCAGTTCCTTTCATTGCGGCGTCCAATCAGCTCTTGGGCAACCCGTTCTATAACCGCAATGTTGAATTTCCGTTCATAAGGCTGAGCTACTTCTCCACGAATGTGGCCACCTATGCCTTCGGACTCGCCCATCTTGCTCTCTCTCTGTTTGCTTTGAGAAAAGACTCCTATGATTCACGGGCCAGGAAACGTATTGTGCCGATTTCGATTACCTCGATGCTGATTGGGATGGCCCTGTTTGAACTGGGGGAGAAGGCTGTGGTTGGGCCAATTGCAACTATCGGCCAAGGTATAGTCGTTCTTTCCCTGCTCAGCCTCTTCTGCGCTGTTTGGCAAGGCGGCAAGGCGAATCCGACTGAAGGCTCTGGATTGTATTTTCTGAAGATTGCATTCGTCGTTTTCCTCTGGCTGAGTCTAGGAAGCTTTGCCTTACCATTCGTCGTTATTCCTCCGATACTTTACCTTTGGCGGGCGCTCGACGTGCATCGATTCTGGCTTTACCTGAGTCTGCCCATGAGCATACTCTCAGCCATGGGTTTCAAGCAGCTTTTCGGATCCAGAGCCAGCCCTCCGAAAAATAGGACCCGTCTATTCGCCATCTTCCTGATAGGGATAGCTGTGACCGGAGGATGCGTCAAGGTCATCTATACGACGACCCACAACGTAAGCGAATTTCTGCCGTTTGGTACTGTGAATAGAAACATTCCAGCTGAGTTGATCGACTATTTCAGGTCAGATTCTACTTACGCTAGGATTCTCGCTGTAAGGTGCCCGCTTTGGATATACGTACTACCGTACTATACTGGCAAGCCATTGATCGACGGCTGGTACCCCCAAGAGAAGCTTCTGAAAGACATACTCGAGATAAACGACTACCGGATCTTGGATCTTGAATGCGCAGGATCCCTTGAGAACAGAACGAAGACTTGGAGAAGTCTAATCTCGAAGTCGAGACTCCTAGGAATCAAGTGGGTTCTGGTAGGAGAGGTCCCGCTTGAAGCAAGACTCAGCCTGTTCAATGGCACACACTTTAATCTGCACGCAGAGTTTCAGCATGAGGAGGGCATGATATCGGTGTACAGATCGTCAGAGGACATCGGGATGGTTGAGCTGTTTTCACCAGGTGGTGGCAGCGCAACATTGAGTCGTGAGGGGCCTGATAGGCTTATGGTGAAACTTGCAAACATCCCTGACAGCTCAAGAATTGTCATCAAAGAGGCGTATTATCCAACATGGGCCGCAGTATCAGGTGACACCACTCTTGAGATCGGCAAGGATACGGAGGGATTCATACAAATCAAAGTTCCGTCAGGCGTCCAGGAGATCAAGCTCTATCACAAGTCTGCGGATCCTGCGGCCTACTACGTTTCTTTGGCCACGCTGATGGTCCTGCTTCTACTCCTAGGCTCGTGCCTTGTCGACGAAAAGATCTTTGGACGGAGACGCCGTGGTTGACCCTGCAACATGATACCCATCTTGCAGTGAACAGCGATACCATCCTTAGGGTTGGGTATCTATCCGCAGGCAGTTTCTGCCTCTACGAAGGCTTTCAGACATGGGTTCGGGGGCGGATCGAGTCAAATCCAGAGGTCGTCACTTATTGCATTGTGATATACGCGATCTCCTTCTCACTTCTGGCCTTGGCTTTTGCTGGCCCAACATGGGCTGAACAGCTCAAAGACTCTATCCCTCTATCATTGGTTATTGTTGCACTTCTCAGCGCCTACGTCTTGTTTCAAATACAGTACAAGGGGGCCTATAGGACTGACGCGCTGGCGTTTACCCACTATGCGGCAACTATATTTGCCGAAAAGGGATTGAACCCCTACCCACTTGATCTCCAAGGTGCTTTGTCCAAGTTCAAGGTTGATCCACTTTACATAACTCTGACTCCCTTAGGAGACATATCCACAAACCTTGCTTACCCATCGCTTCACTTCATTGTCTTCGTTCCATTTGTTGCACTTGGGCTGCCAGATATGAGGTGGGTTCTCTTTTTGTTCGAGATGGCGACAGTAGCGACTCTTTACATAAAGTCACCAGAAGAGCTGAAACCCATATTGCTGTTACCTATCTTCGTGAGTGCAGACCTCGCGATTGACTTTAACGCCGGATCTGTCACGGACTTCCTGTGGGTGCTGCCTATGGTGTGGACAGCTCTGAATATGAATGACCCGTTTCGAAGTGGTGTCTTCTACGGAATCGCATGCGCCATGAAGCAGGAACCTTGGATTGTCGCCCCATTCTGCCTGATATGGATGCTCAACCTCAAAGAGGGAAGCTTGATTGTGAAACTGTCGAATGCACTGAAGTTCGCAGGGGCGACGGCGCTCAGCTTCGTCTTACCGAACCTTCTCTTCATCGTCAAGGATCCGAGCGCATGGTTCTCTGGCGTCTTGACACCAGCTTCAGGCGAATTGATACTTCTGAGTCAAGGTTTGTCGATGTTGACTCAGGCGGGAATTGCCCCTCTTCCTTCAATGTTCTATCTGGCGACCACTATCACGGTCTTCGTGACACTTGTTGCGAACTATTTCGTGTACTTTGATAGATTGAGACATGCGATCTGGGTCTTTCCCGCGGTGACGATGTGGTTTTCTCACAGGGCCCTGCAGAACCATTTCATGTATTGGATACCAGTAATGATTTCTGGATTGCTCTTGCTCTCTTTCGGAAGGAGAGGTCAGGAATGATCAAGGCTGTAAGAAGGTTCTTTGCCCCATGCTCAATAGTAGTCTGCCTCAGCGTCATCTCTCTCCTATTCACACAGCTTTACGGAACCACATCAGAGGCTCCCGCGATAGTGAATCCCAGATTCAAGTATTGGACGCCGGACCCGATCTGGAAATTTGAGAAACCTTTCATGTGGGAGCTTTCGCTATTGCTCGGACCATATGATCGTGGCCTTGTAAGGCAAGACACAGTGGACGGCAGAATCTGTCTTGGAATGCATGTGTTCCAAGACGGTGCGAATGACGAATATCATTGGGCTACCGTTCACGTAAGGCAAAACCTTCGTGAAAGAGCCACAAGGAAGCTGTTCGAAGGAAGCCTGGATATGTGGGTATACCCCACCTTTCGCCACGGACGCTACCCCGAGTCAGGACATCCAATGAATGTCTTTGGAGTGGAGATCAACGACGGAACAAACCTGTTATGGCTTGTTTTCTCGGATCAGCCTGATCAAGTCTATCAAATCGAACATCATCGCATCGTGACAATCAGCACGCCTCTGAACCAGTGGTCGCATCGCGAGGTGCAAATAGGAAAGTACTACTCGGACGCAGGCTGGAAGCCGCCTTCAGAGGTTGCCTTGATTCTCTTGGTCGGGGCAACAAAAGTCTATCAGGGGGATTTTGCCGGCTTCTTTCTCGAAATTCGCGTCAAATAGGAGGATCATATGATAACTGCTTGTCATGATGTGACTGTTGGTCTATGCCTCCACCAAGCATTAATATCGCGTTGGCAATGGAGTCTCGGCTGGGTGAACAGTCATGAAAGACCAAGGCCATGACGACCGGTATGAGTCGGGCATGCTGCAACGAGGAACTGTACGCATGTTCAGAGCAGTCACCTCGGAACGATATCTAATGACTGCCCTTTCATGGCTATCCGGAGTGGGTGCGATCGTCGTGCTGTTGGCCAACACCTTGAAGGCTACTCCCCCATACGTCATGGGGGACGCGCTCGTGTCGGTAGAGGTCTACGTGCTTCCAGGGATCTATATGAAGCCCATGACATTGTTCACCTTTCTGTTCTTCCTTTCGTATGCCTTTGGCCTTAACTCCATGTCAACAAGGATACGATTCGCGACGATGTCCCCTCGAGCTAGAAGCTTACTGTATGTGGCTGCCTGGCTGTTTGCGATGGGAAGTGGATTTGAGATAGTCTACCACATCGTACTCTGGTCCGCTGCTCTGGCAGTTCAAGGCCTGCAGAACCCGGACATCATTGTCAATCCTTGGCCGAACAATCCTTATCCGATAAATGTTGTCTTCTCTGGTAAGCTTGTCGTTTTGATCTTTGCCCTCTCATGCTTCACCATAGACTATATTAGAAGAATAGAAAGGGAGAAGGAGCGAGAGGAGCTGGGACGGCAGACGCGCTGAGCCCGCTGACACAGCCTTGCCGAGAAACTCCGCATCTGACGGCCCACAACTTTCAGGCGACGATAACATCGCAACTCGAGAAGGGGCGTCATTGTCCTAGAGTGCGAGAAAGTATGTCACGATTTCACTTGGCCTGTCGCAATGCTGGCAGCCTCTTTTCGAAGGGAAAGATGGCCTTACCAAATGGTTTTGAGTTTCTTCTCATGAGTTTGATTCCTGTTGCAGCCCTGTGGGCGGCTGATCCCGCGAGTTTCATCTCAGGTTGGAACGAGGGACGTAGCGGCCTGCTGTTCGCCGCATTCTTTGTACTTTTGGAATGGTACGACGGGAGAGGGGAGCTTCAGCGAAGACTGAATTGTAGGGTGCTAATAGTATGGCTATCAGCAGCTCTCTTCCTTGGGCTATACTATTCTGCCGTTTTCTTTGTCGGTTTGAATGACATGATTGCGAACGCTGGAATAGGGCTCGGACTGCCTGAAATGCCCAGAATGTTCAGCTGGGTCTCAATGTGGGAGCATCTAATCTTTGCATCGTATGTCTTCGTCTTGTTCTTCTCAGCTTACGGATTGTCCAACCTCGTTAGAATGATAACTCCAATAGCATATCTGCTCGGTATGGCGATCATATTCTTCCTCGATGCTGCTTTTCCCTATGCATCGCTTGGCCCTCTGCAAGCGATTGTGCATGTGATCGTGCCTATTGTTGCGTCTCTTTTGGGATTTTCAGGAATCAAGACAGTCTGGCAGCCGGAAACGTCGAGGCTGTACATCTTCACGACAAGAGAGGAGATTCAATGGTTCAAAGGTGCAGTAGAGTTCTTCTGGCCGTGTGTCGGCGTTCACAGCATGATAATCTTCTTCATGATCATTACAGTGCTTGTCGCCAAGATTGAAGCCTCACGACCTAGAAAGGTGCTCTATTCTCTCGTGGGAGCCATCGGAACATTTTCGATCAACGTATTTCGGATCTATCTCATCTGCTACTATGTGGCAACTGAGGGGGTGAGCTACGCGAAAGCGTTCCACGAGTCCGCCGGGGAAATAATGTTCATGGTTTGGACTATTGTGTTTCTGTTGACAGTCGTAAAGACGGAGGAGTTGCTGCAGAACAAGTCAAAGTCTGAATATGCAGCTAGCCATGGGATTGTAAACTCGAAGAAGCGATCTATGCACTCAATTGAATGTGTTGGCGCACCTAATGATACCTAGGGTTAGACCGAGATCTCTGCTGTGCTTGGCCGTGGCATGTGTTCTCTATTCGACGCTGTTCTCCAGATTCGTGTTCTCTCAACCTGCATCTGTAGAGCCCACTGTCTTTTATCTCCATACAGGACCAGTGGGAGGGTTGCTTTGGGGAAGGCTACTCAGCACCGATCCTCCGTATGGGATCCAAAGATCATCATCATTGACGGAGATTGTTGCCTTCACTCTTCATCCGCCTATGGGACAGATCCTGAGGATAGGTGGAACGGTCACGTTCATGCTTTGGCTCAAATCGTCTAGCTCTGCGATCGTCACAGTCAACGCGACCCTGGTGGAGATCACAGAGGATGGAAAGGCATTTCACGTTGCTGGCATCGAGGCTCCGGTACTCGTAGAACCTACCCTGAAGGATCAACCCTATGTCTTCGCTGTTGGGCCAATCAAGAGAGCTATCGGCAGCGAGTCAACTCTTGCCTTGCACGTCACGGCAAGAGATGCGAAAGTCGCTGTGTTTCTCTATTGGGATCACAGCAGTACTCCAAGTCATCTGACAATTTCTTTCGTTGAGAGGTACTACTATGCAGTGAACATGACCATCAGAGACATGTCAAACAGAGAAATGAAAGGCGCAAACGTTACCGTTACCTGGAACCAAACAAGAATCTGGACTGGAAATGCAGATGCTCTTGGCAACGTAGCAGCAATACTCCCCTCAACTGACACAGTCGGCCCATATGACATACGTGTCTACTGGAAAGGAGGCGTTGTAAATAGTACAAGTGGCGTCCATGTGACTGCAGACATGCACATCGCTCTTAGGTGCGAAGTGCATGACCTGACTGTGGTGGTTCGAGATCTACTCGGAATGCCTCTTTCAGACACCAAGGTTGATTTGATGGCAGACGGAAAGCCCATGGCGTCAAGCCGAACCGGACCAGATGGGCTACTGGTCTTCTCACAAATTCCAAAGGCAAGCTATGCGCTTGCCTTCACCTACGATTCGTTTCGAGTTACTAGGGATACCGTCATGGTATCTGAGTCAACAGTATATTCTATGACATTGGAAGTATTTCCATTCTGGTTCCAATACACAATGGTAGCTTCTGTTGGCATAATAGCGGGATTTGCCCTAGTCTATTCTAGGCATCGACGAAAACCTCAACGAGTTCCATTCAAGTTCTTGAACGATCTGCTTGGAGGAGGAATGCCAGCGGCCGCAGCCGTGATGCTCATAGGCGACCCAGGGTCCGGCAAGACGGTTCTCATGCAAAAGCTGATGTATGATCAACTGAGTATTGGGAAAGCCTGTGTGTTTGTTACCAACAGTGACTTCCCGCAAAAGATAGTTGAAGACATGAAGCACCTCGGCTTGGATGTCTCCGCGTTCGAGGGAAGGCAACTTGCATTCATCGACTGCTATTCAGGCACAGCAGGAAGAGCTACTTCTGAGAAATATACTGTTCAAACTCTCGGAGACCTCACTGGCCTAGGGATGCAGATTTCCAGTGCAGTGAGTGCGCTTGGGCAAGGGACGACATTCTTCCTAGATTCTCTTGGCCCACTTTTCACCGTCGTCAAGCCGGATGCGATCCTAACGTTTGTGCACTCTGTGGGAGCCAGAATCAAGGGACAGGGCGGAAGCATGTACTTTTCAGTTGGAACGGGAATCGAGAAGGAAACATTATCGAAGCTGGAGGGATTGTCAGACTGCATCATTGAGTTAGGGAAAGTCGAGAGCCGGGGGGTCTCCTCCAGAAGACTGAGGGTCAAGAAGGTCCGTGGCAGAAAGCACTCCGAGAAATGGGCAGAGTTCTCGGTCGAACCGCCCGAAGGCATCGTATTCTATCGCTACAAATGAAGATGTCTCAGGAAAACATGGCTCTAACGAAAGACGCTATCCTTTGGGAAGACCTCGATTCCTTCAGGCGTAATCTGGTAAGGCCTCAGCTGCATGTCATGGGGAATTCCTCTCATCTTCTCGACTTGGATCGCTCTGACGTAGTTGCCTTCATGGAGCTTCGTGTGAAGGAGTATGACTCCCTGAGACAGAAACTCTTCAAGCTGAAAGGCCCTGTCGAGCATGGCCGTTCTGAGTTCTGTTGTGACCAGAGAAGTGCACCCGGTCGCGGTCAATGCGTCGAAAAGCGCCAGACTCGCTCTTCTTCTTCTCGATGGGTTATCGTATCTCAGCATGATTGAAGTAATTGGATCTATCACTATTCTCTCGATCTTCTCTTCGTCAACTACTTTGTTGACTGTCCGAATGAGATCTCTCATGGTTGTTAGTTCAGGGAAGACCATGGATGTACTCGGCAACTCAGTCGATTCAGTGTACTCAACAGCTTTCGTCCGAACACGCCGGATTGGTGTTGCGTCTATGAAGAACAGCTTTCCTTCTCGCTCTAGCGTGTCCAGATCCCATCGAAAGCCCGAAAGATTCTCCTTGATTTGGCTGGGAGATTCGTCCATCGTGACGTACAGGCCTCTCTCCTGCGTCTCTGCCCCGCTGTGGAGGAACTGCATAGCCAGAGTTGTCTTTCCAGAGCCCGGACTACCCACAACCAGCACGGACCTACCCTTGGGAATGCCTCCTCCGAGGAGTTCATCGAGGCCGGCCACGCCAGTCGGGACACGATCCATTTGACCACCAGCCTTCACAATAGGCTGAAAGGCCTTTTAAGAATGATAGATGACCTAAATCATTCTTTGGGCCCAATCAAGTGATCGCAAATATGGTACTCTATGTAAGCTTCTCTGTCGTTGAGCGGCGCGCGCTATCAATGCCAATGCCTATGAGAAAGACGGTCAGAGACACAATGACGAGATAGAACACTTGTTGGTAAGGTTTGGCGTCCGTTATCGGTTGCGACATGAGATCATACAAGAGTTTGGTGCCATATAGCCATATGAGGTTTGAAGTGAGATGGAGATACAGCGTCCATTTTCTCCTTGTCCCAAGGATGATTCTCCCGTCGATTACGAGCAAGATTCCTAGCAAGAATGGCGTCGCCACATAGACAGCATACAATGGTAGTACTCCTAGTACCTTCTCCCACGTGAACCAACCTCTGTGGAAGAAGAACTCGTTGAAGTTGTACAATGATAGTGCAACACAAGAAATTCCTCCAGTGACAATCAATATGCCAAGAATCGACCTAGCCTTCAATCAGCAGGTCCGCTCCCTCAAGATGCTGCGTCATTCTTCTGTTCGGCACGATAGACTTCTCCAAAAAGTGGGAGCCAAAGAAAGCCGTAGGCTCGCAGTTTTGCCTATTCCAGCTTTTCCACCTTGATCTCTATTGTTGACACGTTTCTTATGTCGTCGCCTTCGCCGACTGATTCTGTTCCTATCGTTATGTCTTTGACGTTTAGCTTGCCGGAGAAGAACCTTCGAGAAACGACTTCGACCACATCTACTGCCCTGCTTATGGCTCGTCCTCTTGCTTTCACAGTGAGCTCCTTGGCTCCTGTTTGGAAGTGCATCATGACCGCAGTGGCGTAGCTCATTACAGGCTTCTTTCCGACAAATATCGTATCAGGAGGAATCGGTTCTCTTGGTCTTGCTGGTCTTTCCGTCTGCGACGAAGGCATTGTGTTTTCGCTCATTCCATGTTCACCTCCGTGTTCCAGAGCGTCCGAATGTCTTTCCGAAGCCCCCTCTCTAATGGCAGATTCTCGTCTTAAGCCTTACCATAGTTGGGCGAACGCATGAGTTCGGTGGATGGTATGCCCGTTGTGGCTTTAGGGTCCAAGAGGCTCTGCGTGGGCATGACTGTCGTACACATCTATTTAAGCTCCAGCAGAACCCCAGCGCTCGGTCATTCCTACATGATGGACTGTTACCCCACGCACACTCAGAACCATCTGCTGCGTCCGAACGGAATGTGAGAAACTGCATCTGAGCCAAATCTTGTTTTTAACATATTTCTTTTACTAACTTTGAAAGGCTTTGCAAGCCCGATGGTAGGGCCACAACGGGACTTGTGCTATGCACAAGAGCGAAACTCATGGAGCTAGAGTTCATGATTAGGAATTGGGATAAAAATGATAGAGGCCCTCTGCTTGCGCGTATTGAGAGCAAGATCCGATCATCGGACAAGTCTATGCGCGACAGGATAAGCGCCGCGGTATTTCGGCTTAAGGCCCAGCAGAACAAGCTTGAGCTCGCCAGCCTGAAGATGCAGCAAAGAGACAAGGAGCTGTTTAAGAAATGTGTGGACGCGCAGGTCGCCAAAGACACTGCAAGGGCATCAATGTATGCAGAAGAATGCGCTGAGATACGAAAGATCGCGAAAGTCACACTTCACTGTCAGCTTGCAATAGAACGTGCGGCCTTCCGGTTGGAGGCCGTCCAGGAATTCGGAGACATAGCCTTCCATATGGCGCCAGTTGCTGACGTCATCCGCTCTCTCAGAACGCAGATCTCCGGAGTCATGCCAGAGGTATCATATGAACTTGGATTGGTAGGAGAAACTTTGAATGACATCGTTATGGAAGCAGGGGAGGCTACCGGCACCTCATACAAGCCTGAGGCCACTAGTCAGGAAGCGCAGAGGATTCTGTCAGAGGCTGGTGCGATAGCCGAGCAGAGAATGAAAGAGAAGTTCCCCGAATTGCCCTCTCCAGTCCCGGCCGAGGTGGGCCAAGAACGTTCACAACAGCCCCCTGTCGACGATTAGGATGCCGGAGCCGAGGCCAGCCCGCACATGAACCTTTGCATGGATGTGGCCAAGAACCTCCTTGGAAGGCAAATTTCAGATCATTATGGAGCAACCATCGGTAGAATCGTCGGGATTTCGACCGACGCTAAGAACGCAGTTACATCCATAGAAGTCGAGCTTGGGAACGGACAGTTCCTGAACTGCCCCCCTTCTCGGATAATCTTAGGCGAAAAAACCGTCACCCTTCTAGAGGAGTGGAAATTAGAGGCCGAGAGCCTGAAGACAGAATTCGACCTTGCCCTGAGACGGACGAGAGCTCTGTCGGATCTACATCGGCAGGGCGATATTCAGCCGGAAATATATGAGGACTTTCGCAGGAGTCATGACCTCAATCTGAGCGATCTGGGATCAAGAAGAGAAGCTTTGACAAGGAAGCTTGCGTCAGTTGGAGCGAGGCTTGATCAGGAGATCAGAGAACTTGAAACGTTTCTTGCAAACAACAAAATGCAGCTGGCAGCAGGAGAGATCGACCCACAGGCGTACAAAATCGCGACAGACTGCATTGAGAATGGCCTCAACCGAGCCTTCTCCACAAAACGAGACGTGGAGGAGATGCTAAGACAAGCTACTGCCCTCGGAGCTTCGCGTCCTGAAGACCAGCTTCAACGGACCCCGACGACTGAGATTCTCCTTCAGGAGACCATGACGAACAAAATCAGGTCTCTTGCTTCTAGGCTTCCTGACGCGCCGAACCTCTGAGAGGTAGAGCGCCATCTCGTCTCTCGTCGAGCGAATTCGAGGAAAAAGGAAACCTCTGAGAGAGAGGATCTTGTATGCAAGGCACAGACTGACTGTCCAGTATCAGAAGTTGCAGGAGACTCTCCTTCGACTTCAACACAAGGGCCACGACATGTTTCAGAGGTGTGTTGCCGCCCAGCTTTCCAAGGATCTGCCCCGAGCGCAGCTATATGCTACCGAGTGCGCTGAAATCAGAAAGATGGCGAAGATAGTACTTGGAAGCGAAATCGCCCTAGAGAGAGCCATAATCCGTCTTGAAACAGTAGAGCAGCTGGGAGACATCTTGGTTCACATGCTGCCTGTGGTGAGCGTCGTAAGGGAGACAAGAGGGAAAATAGAAGGCGTTATCCCAGAAGTCGCAAGCGAACTCGGAGTTGTCCACTCTATGCTTGATGATACCGTCAAGGAAACTGGAATGCTGCAACTGAAGGACAGTGAGATGGTCTTACAGGACGATGAGGCAAGGAAAATCTTCGAGGAATCCAGCCGCTTCGCCGAGCAGCAGATAAGAGAACAATTTCCAGAAATTCCGCTAGTCGAACAGAAGCAAGAGCCGATGTTGGAGGCAGAGGGGGTGATAGAACTCTCGGATCCTGGAGTCGACGAACTGCCATCCCGCGTTCTCGACTATATTAGAGATCACGTTGCAGAGAGCGGAAGGCTGAACCTTACGGAGTGCGCGAAGTTCTTGGGCGTGCATAGAGACAACGTAGTGAAAGCAGTGGAGGAACTCCACAGACAACGAAGGATTGTCGTTCGGTGACGGTGACGAAAGGGCAAGGTATGACACATGGCCTATGAGGATCTGGAGAGATTCGCTGCGAAGAACGTGGCAGAGGCCATAGCTTTGGACAGGCAGGGTTCAAAGGGAATGGCCATCGCCAAGTATCAGAGAGCCGTCGAGATTCTTCTCAAGCTATGCGAACTGTACCCAGGAACGCCGCAGAACAAGGTTTACTCTGAAAAGGCACAGCTCTATGGTTCAAGGATTCTTGAGCTACAACGAGGTGACAGCTACGTCGTTTCAGGTCCGATCCAGCAGACTGAACAAAAAGTTGAACGGGCTCCAATGATCGAGAGGCCCGACGTAACGTGGGAGGACATTGCGAATCTACGAGAAGCCAAAAGAGCAATCGAGGAATCAATCATCTACCCATCAAGAAGGCCAGACCTTTTTCCTCTCGGGTGGCCAAGAGGAATCCTCTTCTATGGCCCGCCAGGGTGTGGAAAAACGTTGCTTGCTGCTGCGATAGCTACAGAGATCGACGCCACATTCTACTGTATTGACTCGCCATCGATTGTGTCGAAATGGCTCGGTGAATCCGAAAAGAATGTTGCCCGGCTCTTCCAAGACGCGCGAGGAGCCACTGGCGGAGGACGACCTGTTATCATATTCATTGACGAATTGGACTCCGTAATGGGAATCAGAGGCCATGAAGTAGGGGGGGAGGTCAGAGCCAGGAACCAATTCCTGAAGGAAATGGATGGAATCATGGATAAGAAGAAACAGTCATCCGTATACGTAATTGGGGCAACCAACAAGCCATGGGCATTGGATGAGGCTTTCTTGAGAAGGTTTCAGAAGAGAATACTCGTTCCTCTTCCAGACCTCGATTCAAGACTTGAGATGTTTCGAATATTCTCTCGAAACCTGAGAGTCGCTAGCGATGTAGATTTCTTCGAGCTAGCACGTCTGACGGAGGGACGAACGGGCAGCGACATTAGAGACATATTTCAAACAGTCCAGATGAAGGTTGTCAGGGAATTTTTCGAGACGCGCAGCGATGTCGATTCAACAGCAAGGCCTCGAGAGATATCTGGAAGTGATTTCTTGGAGGCTGTGTCGTCACGTGGAAGGACCGTTTCAGATGAAAGCCTCGCTAGGTTTCAGAGATGGTCACAGATCTTCTTGGCTAGTTAGAGGGTGCCATAGGTGTCAAGTTTGGACGCGACTGATCTGAGAATACTTGCAGAGCTTAGCACCAACGCGAGGGCGACGTTCGTGGAGATTGGGAGAAAGCTGAGTCTGCATCCGAACGTAGTTGCATACAGGGTCAACAAGCTGAGACAAGTGGGCATCATCAAGGGATATGTAGTCGAACTCGATTTTGAAAAACTTGGCCTGGGGGAGCAAGTCTACATTGCCGGATCGATTGAGAACCACTCTGAGCGAGAGAAGGTACTGAAGCAGATTGCCACGATTCCTCAGGCCGTGAGGGTTACCAGTTTTCTTGGGGCGCCGGAAACTCTCGTCTTCTTTGTCGGCAAGAACAAATCTGATGTCGAGATGATCATCTCAAGGATGAGGGAACTCGACGTCAAGATAGAGTATACGGCATCGGTCGTCAAGAGCTACGAGTATGGACAGATGTCGGAGTTCCTTAGGATGCTTGCCCAACAGGCCGATGAAAGAAGAAACATCACGGGCTGGAGGTAAAATCAGAACATGAATGCAAGCCGATATCTGTTCACGTCCTTCACCAAGTTAGAAGCTCTTACAGCCGTTGAGATTGTTGTTTCCACGGCAGCAACAGTGATTCTCGGGTCAAGCCTCCTGATAAGTTGGTTTTCACTAGCTCTTTCAGTCGGCGGCCTGTTTCTTGGCGTTTTCCTAGTCGCAATGTTCACGTTTTCAATTCAAATGTCTTCAAAGAAACGAGAAGTGGCTATACTGAGGGCTTTAGGCGCGAAGCAATCGAGTTTGCTGCGTGCCTTCCTACTGCGGGCGGCTCATATCACCGTTGTCGGGTGCTTAGTTGGCGTTGCAATCGGCTACTTCATCGCATTGCTAGCCGCTGAATGTTCTCTTCTCTCAACTGAGACAGTTGGCTTTGCCGTTGCGGCCTCTCTGTTTTCGTCTTTCGGCGGAGCCGCTGTTGCCACAAGCAAGCTGTCGGATCTGAGGCTTGGGGAGGTCTTACGTCAATGATTGATGGTCAACCGATTGTGAAGGTCGACGGGCTGACGAAGGTATTCGACACGGAGTCTGGAACGGTCTCGCTATTTAATGGGCTGTGCACCGAAATTGCGGAAGGGGAATTCGCGGCAATCACCGGTCCGACCGGAGTCGGCAAGACTACTCTCGTCAACATAGTAGCGGGTTTGGAAAAGCCGAGTGGAGGAACGGTCACGGTGCTTGGGAAGGACGTTACGGCGATGAACGATGATAGCCTTACCGAATTCAGGGGCCGGAGCATGGGCATGGTCTTTCAGGGATCCCAGCTCTTGGGAAACCTTAGTGTCTTCCAAAACGTTGAACTCCCGCTCGTGATTCAAGAGACAGATGAGCCGGAACGCAAACGTAAGACTCAGGAGATTCTCGATTTCTTTGGGCTATTGCGAAAGGCCTCTTCCCATCCCCAGACGCTAAGCGTAGGAGAGCGCCGCAAGGTAGCCATCGCCCGAGCTCTCGTTACAGAGCCGAAACTGCTCCTGATGGATGAGCCGACAGGCGGCCTTGACGCCGCGGCAGTCAACATACTGACCCCCCTCCTCAGAGGAATTCACTATCTTCACAAGGGAACGA
This sequence comes from uncultured Candidatus Bathyarchaeia archaeon, assembly GCA_964529995.1. Lineage (GTDB taxonomy): Archaea > Thermoproteota > Bathyarchaeia > 40CM-2-53-6 > JALHTG01 > JALHTG01. The sequence continues at coordinate 9,204 of CAZGZF010000008.1, read as the reverse complement.
TCTTGATGGCTACCAACAGTCTAGGTTTGGCTCGGATTGCGAGCCGTGAGATACCGATCATGAGACCTAGATTCATCATGAAATGCCGATTGTAGGAGGTTTTGGCATGTTTCGAGAACGTAGATCTGTGAAGAGTAGGCTGCGAGAATTCATATCACCGACACCAATGAGAACACGCATCGTAGAGACGTTGCACAAGCTTCGCGTGCAACTGCACAGGCTGGAGAGAACAGAGGCGGAACTGCAGGCTCGTGACAAGTCCCTTTACGACAAGTGTGTGGCAGCTGCAAAGAACAGCGACCTAACCAGAGCCAAGATTTACGCTGAGGAATGCGCTCAGATTCGTAAGATCGCAAAGGTTTCCCTGAACAGCCAATTCGCTTTGGAGAGAGTTGTCCTAAGGCTGGAGGCAGTCAGAGAGTTCGGGGATATAGCTCACAACATGGGGCCCGTAAAGAGAGTCGTAGCGACGGTCCGAGAGGGCCTGAGAGATGTTCTGCCAGAGGTTTCGCTTAAGCTTGCTGAGATAGACGAATCGCTTTCGTCGATGGTCCTTGAGATCGGAGAAACAACTGGTGAAGCCACAGTAGGAGATCAGCCCACAGGGGAGGCAAAGAAGATCCTGGAGGAGGCCGCGGCTTACGCGGAACAGCAAGTCAAGGAGAGATTCCCACAATTGCCGACCGCTCCCGCCGCAGAGCCAAGCTTCCGACCGCTTTGAAAACTCATCAAATGAATAGGAGGTGGAAAATATTTGTCATATGTCTCCGAAGAGGAACTGAAGAACTTTCTTGGCAGGGACCTCAAGGATACCTACGGTAGAAAGATTGGCCGGATCATAGGCCTTTGCATTGACGATTTTGGCGAACTTAAGGCCCTTCAAGTAGAGCATGGCAGTGGAAACTTGGGACAGTACTCCTGCGAAAATATAGTAATTGACAGAGATTCAGTTGTCTTGATCCCGGATTGGAAAGTTTCGTCCGAGCTAATCCAAAAGGAACTCGACCGGGTGGCTAGAAGAATCCAAGCACTTGGCGAATTGTTGAAAGACAGGCAGATCCCAACAAACATCTATGAAGAACTCCGAAGAAAACAAGGAACCACACTTGCTGAACTTCGACGCAGAAAACAAGAGCTAGGTGAGAACCTGAGAAAAAGAATGAGCGAAATTGACCACCAAGTTGACGAGCTCATAAGGTTTCTCGTCAACGTGAAGATGGAGTACAAAGCGGGCATAGTTGATGACAAGGCCTTGACAATTGCATGTGATGCGATAGAGCCAAACCTGAACCCTTTGATTGAAGAAAAGAAGGACATAGCAAGCGTCATAGAAAGAATCGAGAGACCCTCGACAGAAACTGTTGAGCGACCTGTGCCTCAGGCTCCGCCGAAGGCAGATGAGCCCATAGTTCTTCAATTGGAAGGCTAGGAAGGTTCGGTCCGACCCATATTTGCAGAGCCGGTCTACAAATAGTCTTCAAGCCGCAGCTTCCTAGTTGTTGCGATGGCCGATGACGTTGCTCTTTTACTGCCAAGGTCAATCCTGCCGTACACTCCATCATATCCAGGAGTGACACTCAGCATGTGGTTTCGCAGTTTCATGACTGCATCTGCGATCTCAGGTCCGCCCGCTTGGGCTATCTCCTCTTCCTTTGCCTGCAACATTACGTTGAATTCCGTCCCGAATTTTGTAACCAGATCATTGTATTTTTCCCAGACTGAGCTAGCTGACGGTTCGCCTGTTCCAGTTGACGCAGCAATTATTTCGTGAAGAGGCAACAAATGCACAAATGTTGTGCACCCTCGATTCGGGACGTATCCAGCAGGCCTATCCGCAAGCTCTTCGACTCGTAGATCTACTCCCTTCGTCATCTTCAGTCCACATCTAGGACACATGCCATTGAGCTTCTTGGCTTCCTGGGCGGGCATCGAAACTCCGCATCTTCGGTGGCCAGTCCAGTGATACTTACCATAGGCTGGGTCCGTCTCGATTGTCAATTGTATCGCCGAATATTCCCTCGAAGATATCGCAGATATCAGTCCTGAATATGTTGCCTGCCGCACATTCACTATCGTCGCTTCTCTTCCGATTCGCCATGGCCAAGCACTGTGAGAATCACTGTTTGATATTATTGCGAAATTGTCGAGTGTACTAAACCGCCAGTTCATCGGGGGATCAGACGACAGCCCCGTTTCAACGGCACGGATCTTGTCAGACTGGTCTTCATAGCACTCCTCAAGGGAGTCGAAGCCGCCAATCGCGCCGAACAGACTGAACCAAGGTGTCCAAACATGAGCTGGAAAGATGAAGACCTCATTTGAGATCGATGACGCTTCGTCTACAAGCTCTGAAGCGCTCATCGATAGCACGGGCCGTCCGTCTGCTCTGAGGTCGCCAAAATGTCTGAGTCTATCGCTAATCTGATCAGCCACCTGGAAGCTTGGGGCCATGATTACGTGATGAATCCTTCTTGACTTGTTCCGGGAAAGGAATGTCGTGCAGACCTCGCCGCTTAAGACAAAGCGAACTTTGGATTCGAAATTCTTAGGTCGAAACATCCCCGTATCTTGTATCTCTGCCAACTCTCCTCTTAACTCGCGATTCCATTCAGGATGCGTGAAGTCTCCGGTCCCGACTAGCCCTAGGCCTTTTAGTTCTGCGTAGGTTGAAATCTCGCGAATGTTCATGTTCACGCTCGTCGCTCGGCTAAACTTGGAATGGATGTGCAGGTCTGCGATCACCCGCAACTTTCTCATGGCCTCTGTTAACGATCTAACTTGCATTTTGGCCCCATAACATCAAGGCCAATGTCTTTCCAAGTCTTGGTCTTGACTGCCATCATGGTACATAAGGGTCAGAGAGTAATAAGATGGCTCTCGGAGCAAGCGCCTTCATATTCCCGAGATATGCGAGACCTTGCGTGCCATGCTGTGAATCTACTTGAGCTTCCGCCAGCAAAACAGCAGTCCTATTTCTTGCTTCCCGAGGGAAGCATGCTCTTTCCACTCTACATCAGCGTACCGTCGCTAGCGAGGCTCTGGAGATCGTCAAGAATAGGCAAAGACATTTTAGGCTTCTGAAATGGCCTACAGGACGTATTGGTGAGAGACTTGCAGGCGAAGCCCACGATAGCGGGAGTGATCCTCATACTGTTGGGCTTCGTCGCCTCGATCTACGGGAGCCGGACGTACCTCAGGGACGTGCCAAGAACAGTCACGGACACATTCCACGTTGGCCAGGACGTGAGGGATGACTCTTACTGGTCCCATCCGTATCACTTTGAGCCGTCCACAGTAGTCGTGGGCAACATCACTGTATCAGATGCGGCTACGGGTCAGTCCAGTAGCATCAACTTTTTCGTGCTAGACCGCACTAATTTTGAGAGTTGGAGGCAGAGACAGCCCGGAGTACAGTATCTGGTCAAGATGCTACAAGCACAATCAAGCTTCAATTTCAGCTTTACCACCCCCAGAAACGACACTTACCACTTCGTCTTCGACAATTACTACTCCACTGCAAGAAAGAACATCTCTCTAGGTGTACGCTACGAATATGTGAAGATTAGCAGAGAGCCATACACAGACCACACCGCCGCGTATGGAGGCGTTGTTCTGGCTGTTGTGGGAACAACAGTCCTGGCGTATGGGCTTCTCAAGAAACCGGAGATACGCTGGGCCTAGAGGGCTTACTTTTTGTATGCGAGATGCCAAAAGTGGCAAAGTGAAATGCTGGATTCGGTGCGCGGGAACCCCCGCAAGGTCTGATGAGCAAGAATGGATCTCAGGGGAAATCTCGACCGACTTGACAGACTTGGTGAGCTCAAGAGAATATCTGAGCGTGTCCAAGTAGCCTTCACCATTGCCCGAATAATGAAGGAATTCGACGGCGGGCCGGCTTTGCTCTTCGAGAACGTGGATGGCTTTACCAACAAAGTCGTGTCGGGCACATGTGGGAAAAGGAGGATTTTGGCGTTAGGCCTTGAAGTCCCTGAGGAAAAGATCTATGACAAGATCATCCGGGCAATAGAATCTCCCTCGTCTCCCAATGTAAGAAGTGACGGCCCAGTATGTGAGATTACAAGCGAGCCGAACCTCACAAGACTGCCAATCCTTACTCACTACGAAAAAGATCCTGCGCCATATCTGACTTCAGGCATCGTCTCAGCGATGTCACACGACATGACAGTGGAGAACGTCTCCATTCACAGGATGATGACCCTTGATGCCCGACATCTGGCAATACGCATAGTTCCAAGGCATCTATACAGACTTTGTGAGGCTGCAAAGCGCAATGGGAAGCGCACTCTGGATGTGGCGATTTCTCTCGGGCTTCATTCTTCACTGCTTGTGGCCGCATCTTCGCCTGCTCCTTTTGGCGCAAGTGAATTTGGCGTTGCGAATGCCTTGATGGACGGACGGTTGGCACTCATTCAATGTAAGAGTGTCACAGCCCGTGCACCGGCCGACGCTGAGGTCATCCTTGAAGGGAGGATACTCCTAGACAGAGAGGTCGAAGAGGGTCCATTCGTTGATCTTACAGGAACCTATGACATTGTCCGGAGGCAGCCAGTTGTGGAGATCGTGGGCATGATGCATAGGAGAGACTTTGTCTTTCAGGGTCTTCTTCCAGCAGGAGCAGAACACAAGCTCCTCATGGGTCTACCGTACGAGGCTCGAATCTGGAACTCTGTAAGGACGACTATCCCTGGTGTCAAGGCAGTGTCTCTGACGCCTGGAGGATGCGGGTGGCTTCATGCTGTCTTGTCGATAGAGAAGCAAACCGAGGGAGACGGAAAGAATGCTATCCTCGCTGCCTTTGGTGCGCATCCATCTCTTAAGCACGTGGTCGTGGTCGATTCGGACATCAATGTCACTGATCTTAACGAGGTGGAATGGGCGATTGCTACAAGGTTCAGATCAGATAGAGGACTTGTGGTGATCGACAATGTTCGGTCGTCATCGCTGGATCCCTCTTCAGATCAAGAGACACAGGTCGGCGCGAAGATGGGATTGGATGCTACTAGGCCACTCTCAAAGAGCAAGGAGAAGTTCGAGAGAGCGAAGATACCGTAGCTAAGGTCAGTATTGTCATGTACCTTACGAAAGCTGAGGAACAAATTCTGATGGGCGAAGAAGGCGAGGCGAAAGCGCTTGCGATGAACCTTCTTGTGGCGATTGGTGACGTGTATGAGGCTCGGAGGATGATCAGAGTTCAGAGCGCTCAGATATCTGGCGTATCCTACAAGACGATTGGAGAACCGGGCCTTGAGTTCCTTAGGGAGCTCAGCTCAAAGGGAGCCGTCGCGTCGATCAAATCTATGCTAAACCCTGCGGGAATGGATCTTGTTCGATGGCGCAGACTGGGTGTACCTGAAGATTTTGCAGGAAAGCAGCTTGAGATAATGGAATGCTTCGGCAAGATGAAAATCGAACCGACGTGCACTTGTATTCCCTATCATGCGTGCACCGCCCCCGCAAAGGGTGAGCACGTTGCTTGGGCAGAATCCTCTGCAGTCGTATTCGCCAACTCAGTTATGGAGGCATACACAAACAGAGAAGGAGGCCCTACGGCGTTAGCAAGTTCTATCCTGGGCAAGACTCCTTTATACGGAATGCATCTAGACGAAGAGAGAGTGCCTGGTTATGATGTCAAGGTCAAATGCAAACTCAACAGCGACTTGGACTTCAGCCTTCTCGGGTACTGGATTGGTGAGAACCTGGGCTCCCGCATCCCTAGAATCAGCAATCTCAAAGAAACCCCATCACGTGACCAGCTCAAAGCGCTGAGCGCCAGCATAGCAGCGTCTGGATCAGTTCCAATGTTCTCTATGCGAGAAGGCATTGAGACGGAAGAAAAGTGCGAAACTGCGACCGTGGACAGACACGAGCTTCATCAAATCAGTCGTTCTCTTTCGGATGATGAAGAGTTTGAGCATATTTGTCTTGGATGTCCACACCTGAGCTTTGAAGAGCTCAAGCTGATAGCAACTCTTGTTTCCGGCAAAGACATGAGGAGAAAGCTGTGGTGCTTCACGTCTCGTCACGTTCACGAAATCGCCGAGCGAAGCGGTTATGTCGGTAGTATCGAGAAGGCAGGGGGCGACGTAATATGTGACACATGCATGGTCGTCTCGCCTATGAGAGAAATGGGAGTCGAAGGCATGCTCACGAATTCGTGCAAGGCAGCACATTACTCAAAATCGCTGAACCGGATGGCAACTGGTCTGATGAGTCTGGAAGGATGCGTTCAATATGCACTCGCCTAAGCTGAGGTTGACTGGTAGGAAGGTCGTCGGCGGATGGGGTGCAGGTGAAGCCATAGTGACCAACCGGGCCCTCTCTTTCTTCGGGGGAGTTGACCCTCTGAGCGGCGTCGTTATCGAGAAGGAACACGACCTAGAAGGTCGAAGCATAAAAGGGAAGGTGCTTGTTTTTCCCAGAGGGAAGGGAAGCACCGTTGGAAGCTATGTGATCTACGGACTGCGCAGGTATGGAGCTGCGCCCGCAGCCATAGTCAATGTTGAGACGGAGCCAATAATCATAGGAGGCTGTGTGCTCGCCAGAATCCCTCTCGTGGATATGCTCGACAAGAACCCCATCGAAGTCATCCATACTGGCGACTGGGTTGAGGTCGAGGGGGATACTGCCACAGTTTGGGTGACAAGCCTGCAGGCCTAACCCAACAGTTTGCACAAGTGGTGCTTCACAGACGTAGTTTCTCGAAGCCTTCAGGCTAGCCTTAAATACTATGAATAGAAACTATGATTCGGAGCAAAAAATAGGGAGCTCGAGAACGTAAGCATGGCTGAAGTTTGTGCTATATGCGGTCTGCCGAAGGATCTCTGTGTGTGCGGCACAATCAGCATGGAACAACAGCGCGTTAAGGTCCGTCTTGAAACGCGGAAATGGGGCAAGAAACTGACAATAGTCGAAGGTGTGGATGCCCGCAGTGTGAACCTGGGCGAGCTGGCTTCTAAGTTGAAGGCGGTCTGCGCTTGTGGGGGCACAGTCAAGGACAGCGTGGTACAGCTGCAAGGAGACCATAGGGACAAGGTCAGGAGGCTGCTAGTGGACTACGGGTTTCCTGCCTCTAGCATAGAGGTTCATTGACCGACAAGCCACGTTCAGGGGCGAGGCTCACGCGAGACGTCTTCAGGGTACTCGCCGGCATAAAGAGAGGCAGGCGACGGATCCTCGCATGTCCAAAGTGTGGAAGCACGAACCTTAGAAGATCTGGCTGGCTTGAAGGATTTCTGTTTCCGACGAGGTTCTTGTGCGAACATTGCGGATACTCGGGCTACCTTGTTGTAGAGTTGGAGGATGACTGGGAAGCGGGTCGACATCACGGCAGTGACGAGCGTTGAGCGATTTCTACGGTGCGTCTTGCAAGTACCTGAGTAGCGTCAATGATCGGAACTGAGAGATCTCCAGAGCTGAGAACAAGAGGAATTTCTGTGCACCCAGCTATCACGGCCTCAGCTCCAGCCTCAACCAGCCTTCGACCTATCTCAGCAGCCTTGTCACGTGAATCAAAGAGCCCCGCCTTCACTGCATATATCGTTCTCATGAGAGCAGCCTGATCGTCATCTGAGGGCGACACCACCTTGATCTCAAGCTCGAGCATATGTCGCTGGTAAAGGCCAGATCTGACTGTGCCAGTTGCGGCGAGGAGCCCGACAGTTCGAAGAGAAGGATAGGATCTCGCAACTTCTTGGGCAGTCTCCTTGATCATGTCAATGACAGGAATTCTCACAGCTTTCCTTATTTCGTTGATCCAGCAGTGAGCAGTGTTGCACGGCATAACGATGAAATGGACTCCAGCAGCTTCAAGTCTTTTCGCAGTCTCCACAAGAAGCGGCACAGGCGAAGGCCCATCCTCCAGAAGTGCGCTCTGCCTATCTGGGACCTGTGGGTTGTTGTCTACTATGATGTGAAGGTGATCCTGATCTCTCGAAACCTTGGTTGAGCGTACTATCTTCGCGAAAAGGTCTATCGTGGCTTCTGGGCCCATTCCTCCGAGGATGCCCACCGTCTTTCGTCCACCCGAACCCATCGCATCCCCTGATCAGGCAGCGTCTCTTTGACAGTACGCTCGTTGTTCAGGTCTGAGAGGAAGCTCGCGATCACACATTTAGGCCGAGAGCGTCTTTGAGGCCCTTGTATCGGTTTCTTACCGTCACTTCCGTGACATTCGCCACCTCGGCGATCTCTTTCTGGGTCTTTTTCTCCCCTTCAAGAACGCAGGCCACGTACAGGGCCGCCGCGGCGAGCCCCATGGGGTCTTTGCCAGCAACAATTCCCTTCTTCTTTGCCTCCTCGAGGATTTTGATTCCTCTTCTCTCAGTCTTGGTTGCTATGCCCACCTTGTTCGCGATCTTGGATATGCATCGAATGGGGTCCTCCACTGGCATCTTGATGTCAAGTTCCCGCAGCAGAAGCCTGTAGCATCTTGCAACATCTTTCTTGCGAATACGCGAGGCTGAGGAAACCTCCTTCAGGGTTCGAGGAGTCTCAGAGGATCGGCAAGCCGCATACAGTGCAGCGGCCGCAATTGCGGCTATGGATCTTCCTCTTACAAGTCCGCTGTCCAATGCCTTTCTATAGACTACAGCGGCCCTCTCTTTGATAGGCGCGGGAATGTGAAGCCTGTCAGTGAGCCTGTCAAGCTCCGCCATTGCTTGGGCCAAATTCCTGTCCGCTGACGAGTGCACCCGAGTCCTGATCTGCCACTTGCGAAGCTTAAGCATCTGAAGCCTTGTGGACAGCGGAAGCTGCCTGCCGTAAGCGTCGCGATTCACTCGGTCGATGACGGTAGACAGACCCTTGTCATGAATTGAGTATGATATAGGAATGCCCACTCTGCCCCGCTGATCCTTCTCTTCCTTGGTAAACGCTCTCCATTCCGGTCCCCGACTCATCGCATGCTCACTCAGCACCAGTCCGCAGGCTTGGCAGATGACCTCACCCTGATCGTAGTCTTCGACCAGGTTGTCGCTCCCGCATTCAGGGCAATGGCTGACGTAGCTTATTCCATCTCTTGCCGCACCCATTTTTCCTCCTCCCTATCGATACTCCACGCTAGAGCCATCATTCTCATACGCTTCATTTCCTTCGGAACGGAAGCGAGAATCTGCGTCTCTGGCCCTGAAGCCTAGGAGAAGCCTTTGCAAGATATATTTAAAACTTGCGGTCCACTTCTCCCCG
>CAZGZF010000007.1:28227-33769 GCA_964529995.1 uncultured Candidatus Bathyarchaeia archaeon | reverse complement strand
ACCTCTAAAGCCTTTTATACATACGCTGCGGCGTGTGAACGATTAATGAAGGGATCCCAATGGAACCATCAAAGAAGCCATTGAACCTCCTAGTCAAGAAGCTTAACAGCGAAGTCAGCATCAGGCTAAAGAATGATGTCGAGTTCCGAGGAAGAATGATCGATTGTGACGCTCATATGAACGTGATTCTAGAAGGCGCCACAGAGTACAGATCGAATTCACCGACCGCCAATTATGGCAGCGTCATCCTTAGAGGCAGCAATATCCTATATGTGTGTGTGGAGCCTCCTCGCTGATCGCCGGGAAATATCCCTAGCGGGAACATTCTGCTGGGCAGAGATACCCCTCACCTGAGACTCCCCTGTAACGTAAGCGAGGGCTCGATCAACAGGATATCTCACCTTGAATCTTCGACTGAAGAACCTCAAGACATTAGACACATCACGTTTGAGAATTTCTGCTGCATTAGGATGGTTTGCCCTGATAGACTGAGGCCAGTCTATGATTAGAATTGTGCCGTCTGTCTTTATGACCACATTGAACTGGCTGAGGTCAGCGTGAATAATATGAGCATTCATGTAAGCCCTTCTGATGTTATTTAGTATGTTTTTCAGCACGAGTTTGGGACTATCTATCGTTCCGACATCATTAAGCTCAAGACCTTTGATGAACCCCATCACAATCACATGGCGGTTGTGAGCTATTGGGCGAGGAACCGAAACGCCACACTTGTGAACGAGACGCAACGCTTGATACTCTCTTTCTGCCGCCAGTCTTGACTGGTAGATCCAAGTAACATGGGAACGATCTGCCACAAAGGCCCTTGCCCTTCGTGTTTGTCTGAAGCTGGTTCTTCCAATTCTATGAAACTTCACAGTGACTTGGCGATTGCGGGACAGCGCTTCGTAGACATCTGCCTCCTTGCCTATGCCAAGTGGCTTTCCCAATGCGTCCAAAGCTCCAGCCTTGACAAGTGCGTTCAAGGCCAGGCAATCGTATCCGGAATAGTTGAGAGAGAAACCATCGTAGCCTATCCTGTTTGATGGGAGCTTGTGCAGTAATCTCTTCTTGTCGAGAAGATCTAGCCTGAACTCGACTTCCTCAAGCGGGAGATTCGCGTATTTCCTTATCTCACTGATTGGAGGGAACGCATAGCCACCGTGAGCCAGCTCAATTCCAGTTAGAACCCTGAAGTCTCGGGGCTCCAGAGCTCGAAACGTACCTGCGAGTTCCTTGTATGACATCTCATAGACAGAGTGCTACAAGCTTGCTATAATGTATGCTAGTGCCGCAGGATGAATGCTGGAGTCGCAAAGACGCAGCCTGGGCCATTCATCACCGGGTGAGGCTCAATCCCAGAACTCTGGCCTGGGTTTGCCGAGCTTCCTGTCTAGGCATGCCTTCACAAACCCGTAGTATGGCGGCGAAGGCTTGTTGGGCCTTGACTTGAACTCACCGTGAAACTGCGTGGCGAAATAGAAGTACTTCTCCGGAAGCTCAAGTGTTTCCATCCGTGTCCCATCGCTACTTCTTGCCGAGAATACTATTCCGGCTTCTGCAAGTTGGTCTAGGTATCTAGGGTTGACCTCGTACCGATGCCTATGCCTCTCGTAGACTCGCGAAGCTCTGTACAGCCGTTCAGCAATCGTCCCGGGGGAGATCACGACCTCATGTGCCCCGAGCCTCATCGTGGCTCCTTTGTACCCGACCTCCCTCTGTTCAGGCATGAGATCTATCACCGGGTAAGGAGTGTCGGGACGTGTCTCTGTGCTGTTGGCTTCTCGGAGTCCGATGCTTCTTGCAAATTCGACCGTGGCGAGCTGGAAACCCAGACAGATTCCAAGGAAAGGGATATCCTCCAAGCGAGCTTGACTGATTGCCGCGATCTTCCCTTCTATGCCTCTCGCTCCAAAGCCCCCCGGAATGAGGATGCCATCGAATTTTGATAGAGTCTGCAGACTCGACGCATCGCTCTCGAACGTCTCGGTTTCTATCCAGTTAATCGTAAGTCTTGAGTTGCAGAAAGCGGCTGCATGCTTGAGGGCTTCATTCACGCTCACGTACGAGTCTGCGAGTTCTGCATATTTTCCGCACATTGCGATTCTGACCTCGTGTTTCGGACTTGTGAAGGAGTTCACGGTCCGCTCCCAGCTGGACCAGTCAGGCTTTCTTCCTGGAAGTTGGAGCCTACCTGTCAGATAGTCGCCCAGTCCTTGCCGATCTAGGACTAGTGGCGTTTCGTATATTGTCTGCATATCGGGCGATGTGAAGACAGCGTTCTCCTCGACATTGCAGAACAGTGCTATCTTCCTCTTCGGCTCTGGAAGTAGCGGCTTCTTGCTTCTCGCGACTATTATGTCCGGTTGAATTCCGATTCTTCTTAGCTCTTGGACGCTATGTTGCGTCGGCTTAGTCTTTTGCTCTCCAACAACATCTAGGATCGGCACAAGTGTAACGTGCGCGTAGAGAACGTTCCATTGGCCATGTTCCAGCCTCATTTGACGAGCTGCCTCTAGGTACGGGAGGCTTTCGATGTCGCCGACCGTTCCACCAATTTCAACCATTGTGATGTCCGTTTTGTTTCTGGATGCGATCTGCACTACTCTCTGCTTTATCTCATCCGTAATGTGCGGAATTATCTGGACGCATCTCCCCAAGAAGTCTCCTCGTCTCTCCCGATCGATCACAGACATGTATACCTGGCCCGTGGTCATGTTGTGATGCTTGGGAATGTTGATATCCAAGAACCGCTCGTAAGTGCCCAGATCCATGTCTATTTCGCCGCCGTCTTCGGTCACGAAAACTTCCCCATGAATTATGGGATTCATTGTGCCAGCGTCTACGTTCAGGTATGGATCTATCTTGGCCGCTGTTACGCTGAATCCTCTCACTTGAAGAATCTTCCCGATAGAGGCAGTGGTTACACCTTTGCCTATGCCGGACATGACGCCGCCAGACACAAAGACGAACTTGCTCACCTGGCGTTCCTCACAACATAGTGCGCAGGCACACTTGATATTTAAGACTAAACCTACGACTCATGTTGAAGACCTGTCAAAGCTTGAAGCTCAACTCTGCGACATTCGAAGTTTGACGGATACCTCTTCGGATAGCCATCCATCAAAGCTGCTTCAACGATCGGATCTTCAGAGCTTCAGGATTAACTAGGTTTGGGGGCGTTCTTCCCTCAAAGAATGCTATCAGGTTATCGGCAACCATTTCAGCCATCTTCGAACGCGTCTCCCGACTTGCACTCGAGATATGTGGCGCCGCCACGACATTTGTGAGTTCAAGCAAAGGATTGTCCATCGGCGCGGGCTCTTGCTCAAAAACATCTAGCGCCGCGCCTGCGAGTCTTCCCTCTCTGAGTGCCTCATACAGCGCCTTCTCATCTACGATAGGCCCTCTCGAATTGTTGATCAAGTAAGCCGTCCTCTTCATTAGCCGAAGTCTCTCGGCATTCACCAAGTGATGGGTCTCTTTCGTTAGGGGGACATGGATGCTGACGAAGTCCGCCTCTCTGAAAAGCTCATCCAAGTCTACGCGCCTTGCACCCAATTCCTTCTCCAGATCTAGTCTTGGGATTGCGTCACAGTACAGGATCTTCATGTTGAAACCTTTCGCCCGGCGCGCGACGGCCGCACCTATCCGCCCAGCACCAACGATGCCAATAGTTGCGCCATAGACATCCTTTCCTGCAAGCATGCTTGGATGCCAGCTGACCTTCCACTGTCCTGTGCGGACGTACTCGTCGGCTTCAACGATCCGCCTCGCAATAGCGATCAGAAGCCCCCACGCGAAATCAGCTGTCGTCTCAGTTAGGACTTCCGGCGTATTGGTAACGCATATGCCCCTCTTAGTCGCCTCCTTGATGTCGATGTTATCGAATCCCACGGCCATCTGAGCAACGATCTTCAGCTTAGGCGCGGCGTCGAAAACCTCCCGATCTATCTGGTCGGATAGAAGCGGGGCGAGAGCGTCAATATCTCTGACTTTTTCCATTATGACCTGTTTCGGCGGTGGGCCATAATCCGGCCAGACCTCAGCGTCGAAATTCTTCTCTATCTTGTCCAGTCCAGCCTCTGGAATCTTCCGAGTAACGTAGACTTTCGGCTTCACTTTGGAGCCCTCGGCAAGTTGGTTCACGTAACTCTTTATTAACGTTCATGATTCAACACGTTGTAACCCAAGATAGTCGTAGAGTCACTCACATGACCGCCATAGTAAACAAGAAACAGCTCATCAGGAACGGAGGAACACAGGCCGACAAAGAAGCCAGATCCATCGCATTGAATGCCCTCGAATCAGCACTGAACGCTGCTGATCCGAAACAGATCGTAAGATCCAGACTGTCCTTGAGGCACTCAACGGTCAATCTGAACAATCACTCCTTTGACTTAGCGAAATTCAAGAATGTCTATGTAGTGGGAGCGGGAAAAGGGAGCGGCTCAATGGCCGAAGCGTTAGAGGAGATTCTGGGCAGCTACATAACCAGCGGACTCGTCAATGTTCCGTACGGCAGCAGACAAAAGACAAAGACTGTGAAGTTGCACGAAGCGAATCATCCAGTCCCAGACGAAGCTGGCGTAAGAGGCGCACGTAAGATTATGGAGATAGCAGTGCGAGCTGAGGATGATGACCTTGTCATTTGCCTAATTTCTGGTGGCGGATCCAGCCTCATGCCTTTACCGCGAAAGGGAATATCAATTGCCGACAAGAGAAAAGTCACGCAGGCCTTGCTCAAGTCCGGTGCAACAATAGAGGAATTCAACACAGTCAGAAAACACATTTCAGACATCAAAGGAGGATGGCTTGCCAGAAGGGCTTACCCGGCGACCCTTCTGAATCTGATCCTTTCTGATGTAGTGGGAGATGACCTAAGCTTTATCGCGTCTGGCCCGACCGTTCCGGACCTGACAACATTTCACGATTCCATAAAGGTACTGAAGAAATACCGATTGTGGGCGAAAGCACCTCCCTCGGTGCGAAAGGTGTTGATGGACGGAGAGAAGAGGATCATTCCGGAGACTCCCAAGGCAGATGATGAGGCGTTCAAGAAGGTATACAACGTAGTCATTGGAAACAACAGAACCGCAAGCGTCGCAGCCTGCAAGTACCTCGCCTCAAGAGGGTTGAATACTCTTCTACTGACGACCACTCTGGAAGGTGAGGCTAGGCATGTTGGAGTAGCACTTTCCTCTATGGCTCGGGAGGTTTCTCTCTCAGGGAATCCAGTTAGGAGGCCCGCAGGCACAGTGGTGGGTGGGGAAACGACTGTTACGGTCAAAGGAAAAGGGTTGGGGGGAAGAAACCAAGAGCTCTCCTTGTCAGGCGCCGTCAAGCTTAGCGGTCTCAATGGGGTGGTCTTGGCTTCAGTAAGCACAGATGGAATCGACGGACCTACAGATGCTGCTGGCGCAATCGTGGATGGAAAGACACTAGCCAAGGCGAAGGGGAAGGGACTGGCTCCCGAAGAGTCACTAGCCCAAAATGATTCCTACAGCTTCTTCTCGAAACTGGACGATCTGATCTTCACAGGGCC
>CAZGZF010000007.1:0-28127 GCA_964529995.1 uncultured Candidatus Bathyarchaeia archaeon | reverse complement strand
CAGGGCCCACAGGCACTAACGTAAACGACATAGTGGTCATCGTCGTCCGATGAAGAGGCATAAGCCTGAACCCGCTCTCGTACGAAGACGGCGTTGACTGTCACCTTACGCCGTCTTTGAAAATCTTTATAGTGAGTGACCTGACGTGATGAGTGGGACGCCAAATGCCATGCACAGTCGTTGTCGGCGGATTCTTCGGCGACGAAGGAAAAGGGAAACTGGTCTCGTATCTTGCCATGAAAGATAGGCCTTCCATTACCGTTAGGGGGGGAGTCGGCCCTAACGCTGGTCATAGGGTCGAGTACCAAGGGCGGACATACAGCCTTAGAATGGTTCCGAGCGGTTTCGTCCATCCCGACTCAAGGCTGTTGATAGGCCCCGGTGTCTTGGTGAACCCGAGGATACTATTTGAAGAAATTGGTCTCACAAACACCGAGAAGCGGATCGGAGTAGACAATCAGTGTGCGATCATAGAGGAGAGACAGATAGAGGAAGAGAAGAGAGACGTGCACCTTGCCACTAAGGTCGGAACCACGAAGACAGGAGTGGGAGTCTGTCAGGCGGAAAGAACCTACCGGAAAGCGAAACTCGCCAAGGAGATTCCTGAGTTGTCTAGGTACTTGACGGATGTTCCTCTGGAGCTGGGACAAGCGCTCAGTCAGAAGAAGACCGTGCTGGTGGAAGGAACTCAGGGAACCTACCTATCGCTTTACCATGGCACTTACCCCTTCTGCACTGCGAAGGACGTGTGCGCATCTGCCATCTGTTCAGATGTCGGGATCGGCCCCACAGACGTGGATGATGTCATAGCTGTCTTCAAGGCTTTTGTCACGAGGGTGGGGGAGGGCCCGTTGGATAACCAGCTTACGCAGGAGGAGCTGGAGCGAAGGGGATGGTTGGAGTTCGGTACTGTCACTGGCAGACAGAGAAGAGCCGCACCCTTCGACTTCAAACTGGCGAGAAGAGCAGTCATGCTCAATGGAGCCACTCAAGTTGCTATCACGAAGCTCGACGTCGTCTACCCTGAATGTAGAGGGCTTCAGAGCTTCGAGAACCTTCCACAAAGCGCCCGCGAGTTCATAAGTGAAGTCGAGAATGAAACTGGTGTCCCCGTAACGCTGATGGGAACTGGATCGTCGTCAGAGGAGACAATCGATCGTCGGAGACAATGAACTTGAGGGGGACGCGGGGCTCATCTACTTGGGGCTTGGAAGCATCAACAGACTCCTGAAAGGGCTTGACAGATTATCTGCAGACCGAAGAGTCTCCGATCTCATTTATGCGTTCAGCGTGGTTTTCTTCTTCGGATTTGTCCTCATTCCTCCGATGCTCGGGATACTGCTCAAACTTGACAAGATAGCCGAGATAATTCATGACCCAGTCCTGCTGGCCCGATCACAATCCGCCATATCATGGTCATTCATAGTCGCACTCATTGTTTCCACCCTAGATCTAGCGTTGGGAATTCCCTTGGCATGGCTCATTGTAAGAAGGAATCCGTGGTGGGGAAACATCGTGGACACGCTTGCTGACATACCGTTCGTTGTCCCGACAGTCGCATTGGGCTTCTCGACAATGCTATTTTGGGGTCCACAGGGACCTACGGGCCTCATCTTCGAACAGGGCATAGTGACGCCAGGACTGGCACTCGTCATCCTTTTGCACTTTGCATTCTCTCTTCCAGTCGTTGTACGAGTAATGGTCGGCGAACTCTCCGGATACAAAGAGACCTTCGAGATCGCGGCAAAGACCTTGGGCGCTGAACCTTTCACAGCTGTAAGAACTGTTACCTTTCCGATCCTTAGACCTGCACTCGTCGCCTCATTTCTATTGTCGTTTGCGAGGTCGCTGTCGGAAACCGGCGCCACGATCGTCGTTGCCGGATCTTTCGAGAACGGACCTGTCCTGATTAAGAATGCGAAAGATGCTGGACTTGAAGGCCCACTCACGTTTGTGAGCTTCGTGCTTATAGTAGGGTCGATCGTGGCTTTCACGCTCATCAAGTATCTTGGCCCGAAACTGAAACTACCCGTTTCACGAGTGTGGCCTAAGACAGAAAGGAAGCTCAGTGAGACGGGGGCTGTCCTGGCAAGGGACATAGTCTCCTTGTTGGCTTTCACACTTGTAGTGATCGCACCTTCAATGTTCATTTCTCTTCCCAGCGCCCAAGCAGTCTTTGACGGAACATTGAGTGACGCCCTTTCAGGCCGTGGAGTTTGGGGGGGCTATTGGCGTAGCATGATTCTGAGCTATGTCATCGGAGCAGTTGTCACACTGGCTAACATGTTGACAGGCCTACCAATAGCCGTCTTGATAGCGAGAAGAAGGCTTGGAAGAACAGCCACTTCCCTGATTGATGCGTTGGTGAATATTCCGATTGTTGTTCCGTCTGTCGCTCTGGGCGTATCTCTGGGCTTCTTCTGGAGAACTGTAGGAGTTCTGCCGGAGTTTTGGGTCTTGACAATATCACACTTGACGATTACTTATACCTACTTTGTTAGGGCAATGGCTGCCGCAATAGAGTCAGTGCCAACTCATCTTGAAGAAACCGCCAGGACCCTGGGGGCAAGACCCTTGACGATCTTCAGACGAATAGTGCTCCCATTGACAAAGTATTCTCTATTTGCAGGAGCAATATTGACATTCACCAGAAGCGTGGACGAAACAGGGGCTGCGGCGGCGGTGGCGGTGGAGCTTAAGACCGCCCCTGTGCTGCTGGTTGACTGGGTAAGAGGCACAGTAGCGGTTTCGCAGTCGACCCAGAGTCTGGGTGTAGGGTTTCTGGTCGGAATTTCTTTCATTGGGCTCCTAGGACTCCGTATGGCTTTGAAGAGGGGGAGATAATCTGAATGCCTTCAGTCAAGCTAGTTGATGTTGTTAAGAGATTCGGCGGAATCACTGCGATAAACCGTTTGAGTATGGAAATAGTCGACGGAGAATACGTGTGCATTCTGGGACCAACGGGAAGCGGAAAGACGACACTACTCAAACTGATTGCGGGCCTAGTGACCCCAGATGAGGGAGAGATCTACATCGACGATAAGCCCGCGACGAAGGTACGAGCAGAGGAAAGAGGAGCAGTCTATGTCCCGCAACAGTACGCCCTCTTTCCGCATCTGACGGTACTGGAGAACGTAGCCTTCGGCCCCCTTGCACGTGGGGCAAATGAAGAACAAGCGATCGCCACAGCAACAGAAATGCTTGAAATGACGAAGCTGGGAAAAAGAGCTGACTCGAAGCCGGACGAGCTAAGCGGAGGGATGCAGCAACGCGTCGCTCTTGCGCGAGGACTGGCGACAGAAGCGAGGCTTCTCCTGCTTGACGAGCCACTTGGAGCCCTTGACGCGAGGCTACGTGTCGAACTGAGATACAAGCTGAGAAAGCTTGCAAAGGACTACGGAGTGACCGCTCTCCACGTGACACATGATCAAGCTGAAGCCACGGCCATCGGTGATCGAATCATTGTCCTACGTGAAGGAAGGATAAGACAGTACGCCACACCATTCCACATCTACATGAGGCCTCAATCACTGTTCGTTGCCCATTTCGTGGGAGGAGCCAATTTTCTTCAGGCTGTCGTTGTTAGGAGACGAACAGAAGTCTCCATTCTAGAGTTGCATCAGGCTCTTCGAATAAGGGTTCAAGATACGACTCATCTTCCGGCTGAGGAAGTCGTGGTAATGATCAGGGAAGATCGCGTAGGTATCATGGAACCCGAAGATGTTTCATCAGACAAGTACAACGTTGTTGAAGGGAGGATTCAGTCGTCGCGATTCTTGGGGAGCTTTGTTAGCCACCAGATCAGACTAGTAAACGGCGACGTTATCACATCAGAGATTCCGATTCGAAGGCTCAGGACACCAATGCCAACAGGAAAAAAGGTTGCCGTATGCTTCAAACCGTCAGACACGATGGTCTACTCGTATCCGGCGATAGGCCTCTCAAGGGAACTGAGGGTCCTGTAGATGCCACATGTTCAGGTCGAAGGACTTTCGAAGAGGTACGGGTCGATAAAGGCCCTTGAAGACATCAATCTGGAAATTCGCGACAAAGAGTACGTATCAATCATAGGCCCAAGCGGGTGCGGCAAGTCTACCCTCATCAAGTGCATGGCGGGAATAGTCCGTCCCGACGAGGGCCAAATATTCGTTGACAACCAACCGATGAGAGAAGTTCCAATACAACGTAGGAGTATCGGCTATGTCTTCCAAGAGGTCACTCTCTTCCCGAACATGAAGATACTGGAAAACGTTTCTTACGGACCTCGAGTTCAGGGACAGACTCCGCAGAGCACGCGAACACTTGTCAACGAGCTGCTGAATCTCATCAAACTCCTTGACCGTGCTGAGTCGTTTCCATCCGAGCTGAGTGGCGGTGCTCAACAGAAGGTGGCAGTGGCGCGAGCACTCGCGTCTGGCTCAACGCTCCTTCTACTCGACGAACCCTTCGGCGCCCTAGACGCGAAGGTCCGTGCCGAGCTACGATACGAAGTCAGAAAGATGACTTCCGATCTGGGACTGACGGTGCTACACGTCACTCACGACCAGGAAGAAGCCATGTCCATATCTGACAGAGTCGTCGTCATGAAGGGGGGGAGGATCATTGAGGATGGAGTTCCACTCGAACTCTACCTGCATCCGGGTAAGATCTTCACCGCGAACTTCCTCGGCGAGGCGAACTTTCTGGATGCAGAAGTGATCGGGCTAACACAGGCTGGATCTGTAGTGCGCCTCGGAAAAGCGCATCTTCAGACCGTCGACAAGTCAGGAAGAGTGGGCCAGACAGTAGTCATCGCCATCAGGCCTGAATTCATATCTATTGGCAAGGGTACTCCCGACGAGAATTGCCTCACGGGAAGAGTTGTGAGCATCAGGTTCATGGGCCACGCAGTCAGGTACGAAGTCGAGGTTGAAGGAGTCAGAACAATAAATGTAGAGCATCCACTATGCCTTGGGGAGCTGGAGATAGATCTTCGTGAGGAAGTGGCGCTCAGAGTATCTCCGCCAGACGTAATGGTCTATTCAGTACCTGGGGAAGGGTTGGAAAATGAACTTCAGCTCGAATAGCTCGGACCCAGAGGCGAACAGAATCAGGAGCGCAAACCCTTATGTGCCTAGCATAACGAATAAGTTGCACAAAAGGATGCCGACGAATTTTGGAGACGTTATCAGGCGGATGCGTTTTCTTGGCTGTCAGAAAGGGTGAAGGTGATAGATATTGAGCGAGAAGCTTTTGACTTGGTTCGGAAAGCGAAGGCAGACAAAAGTTGTACAACTAATTCAGACACATCTGTCGCTGACTACTCGAGCAGTAGAGGAACTGGAAAAGGCTCTGGAACTCAAAACTAAGCAGCAAAAGGAGCCTGCGGAGGCGAGCATCGCAAGAGTATCTAGAATGGAAGAAGAAGCCGACGGCCTGAGAAGGGAGATCGCGCTCGAACTCACAAGAGGAGAAATCCCTCCACACGAAAGGGACGACCTGCTACATCTGTCAAGAGACATCGACTGGATAACTGACTGGTCAAAGGAATCAGGTAGGATACTGTCAGTGACTCCAGTGGATAGACTGCCCGAGCAAATAACGAAAAGGGCATTGGAAATGATGCATGTTGTAAAGGAAACTGCGATAGCTGTCCGCAACTGCGTCAATCAGTTGACTGATAAGCCGAAGGAAGCCATGAAGTTGGCTGACGATGTGGAAGCCCTCGAAGAGAAGGTCGACGGCCTTTATACAGATATTAGACGGCTTTACCCTGAGATTGACTTCTCAAAGGTCAACCCCGGAGAGGTATTCCTGATAGGTCAGCTCTTTGACGCCATAGAGAACGTGACAGATTGGTGTGAGAATACGATAGATCAGGTGAGAGTCCTCGCAGTTAGAATGCTCTAGGCAAGAGCTTGACTTTCATTGAGGTTTCTCGTGTAGGTAACATCAACCAACGGCCGCTGCCATTCCAATTCATCATGACATTCTAGATCTGCCCGGCAAAGTCAACGATCTTTCCTCTGTTTTGGATTGGGCAAGGGCTTTCTCCGATCGAGCCAGGCGGTCACTTTCAAGTCCTCCCCGTCCTTCAGCCCGAGCGATTTTCGCAGGTTGACTGGGGCAAGTATCTCTAGGAGATCCCTCGGGTAATCTGGGACATCAGGCACAACCACAGCTGCGGGCACTTTCACGACTTGAGCCCTGAAGCAACGCCCAGCGCAGAAACCTTTTCTCGGGGTAACCTTGATGCCCTTTCTCCTATCGCTAAATACGCTGACATGAACCCCCCGGAGCAAGTGCAGGTTTAACGTCCCTGGCCAAGGGTCGAACCCCAATTTCTCTTTGAATTGTCTTCTGGCCCAAGGCAAGTCAACAAAGGACCTTGCTGCGCCTCTTCCACTGCAAACCTTGCCCCTGAGAATGACCTTGCTCATGTCAGGGCTCCGGCCCCGTCTGTGCAAAGGCTACAACCCAAGATATGATAGGTCTACACGCAATTTCTGTCTTCGGCTGATTGCTTGCTGGAGAAGCAGCAAGACAAACCACTAAACCTTGCGCGCGGCAAAGAAGCCCATTACAAAGCTGTTGAAACCTACGTTTCCTGCCAGCGCACCCATCAACACGCTCATGAGCGCTATCTCTATCCAGGCTTTGATCAAGATCGAGACTAAGACGCCAAGGGTCAGCCAAGGTAGAGGACCTAGGAAGTAAGGCACTAGAGCAACGAAGAAGAGAACTGTGAACAGGCATTCCGGAAGATAACCAGCCAAAACTACTGGAACAGTCAGAAGAGACGAGTTCCGTTTCTGGCCTACGTTGAGCTGCCTGTAGAGTGCCCCAGTCACAAGTCCGGTCATTGATTTTCCGACTGGAAGTCCTATGAGGCCCAGCCATGCAAGGCCTCCCAGAGGACCAAAGTGAATACCTGAAACAATGCCGCCAAGCAGCCCTGTGAGAAAACCCAAAGTCGGTCCACCATAGATAGCCGCTATGAAGGTAGCGACATGAGAAAGATCAAATCCGACTTGCCCGACTTTCACGAGCCCTATCGAAAGGGCTGACAGAGCGTTGCCTAAAGCCACCATCATAGCAGTGAAAGCGACGGCTTTTGAATTCCATTGGAGCGACCTCACCGTTGAGCTCACCACATGCTCTGGTACTGGGTTCTGTGTTGAAGGCGCTACTCACTTAAGGGTTTCTACTCAAAAACGAGTTGGGTCGCTATTCAGATTCTAGGGGCTTGCGCTTGATTTCCGCCTGAATCGTCCTGAGGACCTGCACCGCATACCTAAGCTTCTCATATGACTGTTTAGGCTTGCTCCCCAATAGTGCTAGACTGTCCTGCAGGAATGTTCTCGCAAGACCCGCTTGGTCCCCAGTGGTCCTCTTCTTGACATTGATTTCTCTGAGTTCAGGATCAAAATCTGTTAGCCCATGGGATAGAGAAAGAACCGCGGCCGCATACTCACTTTCTTCTGCCGCGTGCCAAAGAGCTTCTCGGAGGTTCCTTGATTTCTGGAGGTCTTGTTCAGCCTGGATCTTGTCTAAGATAGAGATCGCTGTGCTGATGGCATTCTGTATTTTGAGAATGTACTGCGCATGCATTCCAGACTACTGCCTTGGATGATTCTTTCCTGATCGATCTACTTGAAATCTCTTCTTAGAGGGAGGACCTGCCGCCTCACTCTACGGTCACAGATTTCGCAAGGTTCCTGGGCTTGTCAGGATCCAGCCCCTTCTCCGTAGCCATGTGATATGCAAGCAACTGCAGGGGCACCACGTACATGAGCGGCGTTACTACGCTCGGAAAACCGGCAGGCATCTCAATGAAGTCGTCCGATATCCCCTTGATCTGGTCATCTCCTTCCTCGACAAGTGATATCACGTTTGCGCCTCTAGCCTTCATCTCCATAATGTTTCCGACTACCTTGCTGTGGGTTTCATCTCTGGGAGCCACAAAGATCACCGGGTATCCAGGTTCGACAAGTGCGATAAACCCGTGCTTGCTCTCTCCTGCCGCATAGGCCAGCGACGGGACATAGGCTATCTCCAACAGCTTCAACCTACCTTCAATTGCTGTGATCTCATTTATCCCCCTCCCAAGAAAACAGAAACTTGCGCGATCCTTGTACTTCCTAGCCATCTCCTTGATCTTCTTGTTCTCTTTTCGCATAAGACTTCCAACTGCCGCAGGGACCTTGCCAAGCATCCCATTGAGGTTCACCGCTTCTTCAGAGCTAATTGTTCCGCGCAGTTCACCGAGGGCCATCGCAAGTTTCGTTAGCACAGTTACCTGTGCTGTGAATGTTTTCGTTGCGGCTACCCCTATTTCTGGGCCCGAGTTCTGTCCGATGTAGACATCGGAGAGCCTTGTCAAGGTTGATCCCATAACATTGGTGATGCCTACGATCGCCGCACCCTTCTCCTTCGATGCCCTCACAGCGTTCAACGTATCTGCCGTTTCGCCTGACTGACTGGTGGCTACTACAATGGAATTCTTGGTTAGAAGATCTGTGTAGACCTGGTTGAATTCTGAGGCGATGACAGTGTGGCATCCGAGACCGGCCAGTTTTGCCAGTGAGTACCTACCTGCGAGACAAGCGTGATATGCTGTGCCGCAGCCGATGAGGTAGACCGCTTCTGCCGAATCCAGCCTTGAGGCGGCGAGATCGTAGTAGATCCTCTGCGTTCGCAAGGCGTTCTGAATTGCTTGGGGTTGCTCAAGGATCTCCTTCAGCATGAAATGTTCATGACCTGACCTTTCCGCAACTTCCATTGTCCAGGCAATTTCAGCTGGGGCTCGTCGGATAGTTTCGCCTGTCTTCGAGTCCATGATCTCAACTCTGTTCAGCCCCAATGTGGCAACCTCGTCTTCCTCAAGCCATATCACACTGTTCGTTAGCGGAAGAAACGCAGGGATGTCTGAAGCGCAGTAAGTTGCGTCCTGCGCGATTCCGATCACTAGCGGACTTTCTTTTCGGGCGCATACAATTGTTTCGGGTTCGGAGCTGCTCAGAACGGCGATCGCGTATGCTCCTCTCAGCTGGTTTACAGTGTCACAAACGGCCCCACGAAGACTCAGGCCGCCCTTCAATCGGTCCTCTATCAGATGGGCGATGGCCTCGGTGTCGGTTCTGGACCTGAAGACATGGCCCGTGTCTTCCAGCTTTTTTCTCAGTTCCATGAAATTCTCTACTATGCCGTTGTGAACAACTGCGATCTGATCGAGGCAATCAGTGTGTGGATGGGCGTTCTCTCTGGAAGGGGCGCCATGGGTCGCCCATCTCGTGTGCGCAATGCCGATGAGTCCAGGCATATCGTCGAGGTTGATCCGAGCGTGGACTTCCGATATCTTTCCCTTGTCCTTCTTTATGACTAGCTTGCTGCTGCTAACGGTTGCCTGGCCTACCGAGTCGTATCCTCTATATTCCAAGCGTTCCAGCGCTTCTCGCATTATTGGCGCTGCTTGTCCTTCCCTCAGGACGCATCCAAAGATTCCGCACATGACTGTTTCACGTTGAGGCGTAGAAGCGTCGTAGGTAGGATGGACGTTACATAAGCATTCCTAAAGCTCGGCTTTGAATGGTCGATCGCTGCGCCTTCGCGGCTATGCTCAGGCTCAGTGCATTTGGTCAAGACTAGGTTTTAATAATAATCTCCGCGATTGACTATCGACAAGAATGTCATACTTGGTGGTCAAGAGCAGAGAACAAGCCCGAGTCCTGCCGGCCCGAGTCTACGCGGACCCTCGGTCTATCAGTGCAGTAGTGGAACGCACCCGGTGGAAGATACTTCTCGAGCTTTCCCACAGCTCTCTATGCGCGCGAGACATCGCAAAGAGGTTCAACATCAGCGAGCAGGTAGTGTGTTACCACATGAAGAGGCTCGAAAGAGCCCGTTTGATTCAACTTGACAGAACGGAGAAACGGAGGGGAGCTGTCGCCCGGTACTACACGTCAAACATCAAAGCCATGTCGCTGGTCCTCGACACTGCCAAAGGCGCAAAAAAGATCGACGCAGAGTCCGTATCCCTTGAGCGGTATAGCACGATCCTAGACCCCTTCGCGTCTGGGGGAGGAGCGAACCTCACAATTGTCGTCGGCAGCCCGACCGAGCACGGTGAACATCGAGCAAGAGCGAGAGACGGTCATTATGCCGCTAATCTAGCCCTCTTCCTTGGCTCATTGCTTCCAATAACCAGGCAGTCAGTTGTAAGGCTAGACACAGAGATGAATGAACACCGCGCAGAAGGAAACCTCATCGTTGTAGGAGGACCACGAGTCAACACAATCGCATCCAGGTTCAACAACAATCTCCCAATCAGATTCAGCCTCAGTGGCACAAGCAGCATGATATCGACAATCTCGGGAAAGACATATGGTGGGGACGAAGAAGGTCTGATAGTGCTTGTCAACAGTCCGCTCAACTTGAAGTCGAAGATTCTCGTCCTGGCAGGAAACACTCATCTCGGGACGGCCGCGTCTGTGACAGGATTCGTCAAGTACACTGAACGTGTTGCTGAAGGAAATTCCTCATCAAGAGAAAAAATAGCGAAAGTTGTGAAGGGTCTAGACCTTGACAGCGACGGGCTTATTGACGATGTTGAGTTCCTAGAATAGTCTGAACTCATGCTAGGGGATAAGTCTGAAGATCTTCACGTTGGCAATTCTGCTAGCTTTGCCTTCAATACTTCTGCCACGAGCGTCGGGTCTGCCCTTCCTCTCACTTCACCCATGACAAAGCCCATCAGTTTTCTTTCAGCACGATCACGCTGCTCCCGAACCCATGACAAGTTCTCCGCGATCTTCCCTTCAATCAACTGTTCAAGCTCTCTTCGAGAAATCATCCTTAGGCCCAGTTTCTCTATTGCCTGAGTTGAAGTTGAATATGGATTCCTAGAGAGATAGGCCAATATGTCTTGGACTGATTCCTTTGCAGTCGCACCTTGGAAGACCAGTCGGAAAGTATCTATGAAGTGGTCGTCAGACAAGTTGTCTATTGGGAAACCTTCTCTCTCCAGATTCTTGGTAGATTCAGTGAGTATGGTCGCGACGAACGACGCTGCCAACGAGATTTCTCCCATGATCGTTGTGAATAGCTCAAGGTAGTCTGAATTGACAAGTTGATCGGCAAGCTTCTTGTTGAGTCCATACTTGTCCATGAGCTGTTTCACGATAGTGTCGGGCATTGATGGAAGGTTCTTCGTTATCGTTTCGACCCACTCAGATCCAACAACAACCGGGGGGATATCAGTTTCAGGATACATTCTTGCTGCTCCAGGTCTTGGGCGCATGTATGATGTTGTCCCATCATCGTTTGCAGCACGTGTCTCTTCTGGAACGCCCTTCAGTGCCTCTTTGCATCTCTCTATTACTGCTCTGAGAGCATCGATACACTTGTTCTGGTCATCAGCAACAAATACTGCGGCATCAACCATTTCGCATTCTAGTCTTCTCCGCAGCTCAGACACTTCGCTTTCAGATATTCCGTATGCAGGAAGCTCATCCGTGTGAAATATGCCTCCTACTCCACCCCAGAAATGAGCTCTGTGGGCTAGTTCTGTGCCTAGGCGTAGACCTGGTTCGAGTTCGACTCTGAGAAGACCGGCGAATCTCGGCAATCTCACCGCAAGTGCGATCTTATTTTCTGCCATGGCCTCTCTAAGAACACGGCACTGCGTATCCTTGAAGACTTCCGTCACGTCACAGAGTTCTTCTTTCAGTTGACTTTCCGTCAATTTTCTGGTCTTGCACTCTCTCGCTATTTGAATGAGGGCAAGCTGCCTGTTCACTTCGTTCTCAACGACTTTTGACACTAGTTCAAGCTTCTGAACTCCCTTTATTTCTGTGAGCGCTCCCTCCTTAGTTGATATGTTGAGGTCTTGCCGTATCGTGCCTAGGCCCCGCTTGACCTTCCTTGTCGCTCGAAGGACTCTGCCGATGGCCAGGGCTACATCCTGAGCCTGCTGAGGAGAGTATAGGACGGGTGCCGTTGTGACTTCGATTAGAGGGATGCCTAGCCGGTCAAGCCTGTATCGAACGGTCATGCCTTCTTCTCCCGTCTTTCGAGCTGCGTCTTCCTCCAGAGAGATCTGGTTGATTGGGATATTGTTCCCTTGAACTTCTATGGAGCCTCCCACCGAAACGACGCAAGTTCTCTGGAACCCTGCCGTATTTGACCCGTCGATCACT
Source organism: uncultured Candidatus Bathyarchaeia archaeon (assembly GCA_964529995.1). Classification (GTDB taxonomy): domain Archaea; phylum Thermoproteota; class Bathyarchaeia; order 40CM-2-53-6; family JALHTG01; genus JALHTG01. The sequence continues at coordinate 15,951 of CAZGZF010000007.1, read as the reverse complement.
ATCTTTCTCATGACATGTACCTCGTCAACGGGCGTTGAGTTCAACAGCAGGGCAACTGTCAGGGCCGTTTCGACCGCCTCTCGATTCAGAGGGTGTGGCGGCTCTTCATCGATTTCTACGAGACATGAGGTTTCATCGTCAATGTCGTAGAGAACCATTCTCCCGCGTTGAAATTCGAAAAGGGCTGCTGGGTCCACCTGCCCAAGCTCACTTTGGGTCGGCCTCAGCCTTCTCAAAACTGTCCTCGACGGTTCACCAGTCGAAAGCCTTGTCGCGCAGCTGCAGAACATTTTCGCTTGCGTGTTCAATTGCTGGTGAACCTCGAGACCAACTTTGAGGCCGATCTCCTGATAGCTGAGCTTGCTCAAAGTGGCTTCAGCTCTAGGGAAGTCTCCTCTGCGAGAATTCACCTGCAATGTTCGTAAGCATCATGTCTTTTGCCTTGGAAATGTCTCTCGTTTGGCCGAGAACCCACATCATCTTGACGTACGCAGTCTCAGATATCATGTCTCCAAGCGGTGTGACCCCCATTGCCACGAGGTCTCTTCCCGTCTCATAGACGTTCATGTCAACTGTCCCCCAGATGCACTGAGAAGTCATGCCTATGAGTAGGCCTGCTTCTATCGCTCTTCTTAGGGGTTCAAAACACACCTTGCCAACATGCCCCAGACCTGTCCCCTCTAGAACGATGCCGCGATATCCGTTTTCCCGATACCAATCTATTATTATCGGGTTGAAGTTCGGGTGGGATTTTACGAGAGCAACCTTTTCCTCAAAGTTCGCCATGACTGAAGGAGTCTTTGAACGATCACGCGTTTCAAATCGATCGGTCAGAACCTCTAGTTCCAGTGTTCGAAGGTTAACATGGCCAAGAGGCCGTGGATCCACTGTCCTGAAGGCATCTCTCGCGCTTGTGTGACACTTTCTCACTCTTGTTCCGAAATGGATACTAACGTACTCGTCCGAGATCGTTTCATGCATCGCTACAACAACATGGGCGAATGGAGCCACGGCGGCTAATTTTGAAGCAGCTATCAGATTGGACGCCGAGTCTGAGCTCGGTCGATCGGATGATCGCTGAGCTCCAACAAAGACTACTGGGCAAGGAAGAGTTCTGAGGGCAAAGCTCAGAGCTGCTGCTGTGTATCCCATCGTGTCTGTTCCGTGGGAGAAGACCATCCCGTCAACCCCGTCTTTGATTTCCTCCAGTGTGACGCGAGCCATGTCCCTCCAGTGATTCGGACCTATGTTTTCACTAAACTCGCTGCATAGGACCTTCGCTTTGATCCTTGCAATGTCCGAGATCTCAGGAACAAAGTGGTAGAGGTCTTCGGCCGTTAACGCAGGTTGGACAGCCCCCGTTCTATAATCGACTCTGCTTGCGATTGTTCCACCAGTGCTCACTATCGAGATTCTTGGAAGCTGCGGTCTCTCTTCAGGAGCGGGAGCCGAAGCGAACCTCGGTTTATCGCCTTTACCCAAGAACTCGATTGCTGCGCCGTCGGTCAATTCAACTCCAATGTTGTATCCGTTTCTGAGCTTGATGACGACATGGCTGTCGTCAGCGTATTCTGATCGCGGGAAAAGAATTCCCTCGTATGTTTGGCGATACTTTACGATTCGGATCTTGTCTCCGACGGAAACGCCGGCACGACGTAGCGCCTCGGCCGCTCTGCCTCTATACCCAGACAGCGGCATCTTCAGGGATTTCACCTTAGATGACTGTTAGCTTCCTGTTCAAGCTTAATTGTTGCGCCGCATACCCTCTCGGGCCGTTCTGGAGACCGACCGCGAACCTAGGTGACCAAGTAGCATAATGCAACTTGAACCTCTTTCCCCTTGGGATCAACCCGGATCTTGGAGGCTCTTCGATACGTACGGACCATTGGGGCTGTACCCAATTCTGTAATAGTACTGTTTGGTGCCAAGGGCACTCGTAACCAGAATCTTCTCCATGCCTTCTTCTCGAGAGATCGATTCAACTCTTCTAAGAAGGAGCCTGCCGTAGCCTCTATGCTGCCAACCCTCGCTCGATCGAGTTCCAACTGGAACGACCGGGCCGCAAACCCTGAGCTCCCTTACGATTGATGTGCCTCCTCCAGCTATTTCAGGCCGGCCTGAAGATCTGGAAGGGATCCTAAGGCGCGTGTATCCGACTAGAATGTCCTGCTCTATATCCTCGGCGGAAACAAAGAATTCCCTGCCTCCGGAAGCCTCGTACTCTTCACACATAATCCTAGTCTGCATTGGGTCGGGTTGGATATGGTCCCTGTGCCACCTATGTCCCGCCTCCCTACACCTGATGCAGCGGCAACTCACGCCCCTCTTCTTCAGCTTCTCTCTCACAAGCTCTCGAAGATCGCTTCTGTCAACTCCAGCCTCTATGAGATTTGCAGGGATATCTCTCTGAATCCGCATTATCCTGACCCATCGCGGAACATGCATCTTCATCTCAACTATCAGTTCCGCAGCTTCTTCTGAGGAGTATGGCTTGTAGCCTCCATCACGCCACAACTCGTAGAGCCTTGTACCTTTGAGAACTAGACAAGGATAGATCTTCAACATGTCAGGCCGGAAACGATCATCCGAGAATATGGTCCTGAACCCATCTAGATCTCTCTCCGAGTTCGATCCTGGAAGGCCCGGCATCAGATGATAAGCTACCTTCAGGCCTGAATCTTTCAAGATTCGTGTGGCTTCTATCACATCAGCGACCGTGTGGCCACGATTGACTTCGGAATAGATATCGTCGTAGATGTTCTGGACTCCAAGTTCAACCCTTGTCACACCCAATCGCAGCATTTGATCCACGTGACTCTGTCTCGCCCAGTCAGGTCTTGTCTCTACTGTGATGCCGACATTTCTGATAGCAGCAGTTGCGGCGCGCTGCTCCGCCTCTTCAAGATTGCCGGATGAATAACCGCTGATCGCGTCAAGACATTCCTTCACAAAAAGCTCCTGAAATGAGACTGGTGTCGAAGGAAATGTCCCGCCCATGATCACAAGCTCTACCTTGTCCACATGGTGACCGATTGCTCTGAGTTGCTCTATTCTACTTCTCACCTGGCGAGAGGGATCATAGTTAGACTGAGCTCCACGCATGGCAGCAGGTTCCCTTCCAGTGTAACTTTGGGGGCTCCCGAAGTCTGGCCCGCCGGGACAGTAGATGCACGGAGCACTCTTGTGAGGGCACTTGGTTGGAGGGGTCATTACCGCAATGACAGTGACCCCGCTGATGCTCCGCACAACTTTTCGCTTCAGCATCTTCCGAAGGCTCATCTCGGAGGAGTGAAGATGAGTGATGATCTCAGAGTTGGGAGGAATCTTCTCAGCACTGAGCGCTCTGCATATCTCCATCTTGACGCGCTCGACATCAGCTCTCGTAGGGTTAGCAGTCTCGGAGAGCTTTTCGATGATTCGCCGGGAGAGCTGGTCGGTGGATGTCAAAGCTTAGTATTCCGGGAAAGATGACGAAGGCTATGAGAAAAGCCTTTAGCCAGTCGACAGATCGGTAGAACTTAGGGGTACTCGGAGGATCCTCTCGCTTCTTCGGAAGGATAGGTGGGAGGGGCTACCCTCGTCTCGAGACACTTGCCATCCAGTTCTGGCCGGGTTTCCTTCCGAGAATTAGTCTCTTGTCAGCGACCCGTCTGAACTTCAGCCTTGGGAAAGGAGAAGTCCTAGGCCTTGCCTGCACCTTGGGAGTCTGGCTTCTAACCTTTCCAGCCTTGGTAAGCGATCCGTGAGTCGGCAACTACCTTCACCACACAATAGCGACGAACCGATCTCTTTTAAGTGTGTCGAGGGGACCGAAAGCGCAAACAACAAGACCGCAGGACGACCATCTGGATCATGAGAGACGATGCCTCCGAATAGCAACCAAGTTTGCTTTCTCAAGCAAGGTAAAGTAGAACTCAAGTTCCCCTAGAGCTTCCTTGCCTGTCTCAAGGTATGTCATGTCGGATATGGACTTTAATGATCTCGCGCCATCTGTCCAGTACAGAGCGAGTACTGGCAGGATTTGACTCTGACTGTCCCGCATCTTCTTCTCTACGGCTCGCCATCTCTCCCGATCCTTTTCTTTGAGCTGGGCGAGAAAGAATCTCGTGCTGATGGGGCCCGGGAATCTCCTCTTTGGAATAATCCTCATGGCCCTTCTTTCTAGTGGGGAGATTCGTGGCTTCTTGCGGGATACTTGCCCTAGATCTGTGATCTCCGGCAGTAGGTGGACAAGTGTCCTTAGAGCTTTCTGATGCTCTTCACGCGTGACGTTCCTAATATCTGAGATGACGGAAGACTCCACAGCCGAGAACTGCCTCTCGCGTCGTTTCTCGACGAGTCTTGATATCGCCTGTACCGATTCAGACTTTCGCGACGCCATGTAATCTGTGTGGCGACCCAAGTCCAACACGAATCGCTCAATAGCCTTTCTTCTTTCAACCGCCTTCTTGGTGAAGGTTGCTAGGCGATCCATCAGCTCGCTGATCCTCTTTTGGAGAGACAGAGCCAGCGTTCCTTTGAAACGTGCCAGAGACTCGCTTGCCAACCATACGGCCTCACTGTAGCCAGCGTTAGCAATGAAATAGGCGTAGGTCGCGGCGAGAACTGCAACGCGCCTAAGCATCTCAGGGTCGACCTTGTCGATTGTGTCTTCAGATGTGTGGTAGTACTTGTCGGGCCATTGGATGAGCATTGGGCAGGGTATGCCGACTGTCGGGTCAGATAGAATGTAGTGGTCACTTCCTCCTGAGAATGGAATAGATGCATGTTTGAAAAGGGCATAGCTCGAAGTGCCGCTGAGGCTTTTTGCGTCTTTGGATATTCGTTCGACAAGATTCTGCATCAGGTCGATAACGTACGAGCTTGTTGCATCTGGAGGAGACTCTACCAGGAGAGGGCTCTTGCATAGATCCTGATTTTCCCCCACCATGTCTAGGTTGATCGCCGCCACGGTTGCCGGTATGAGACGCCTGTTGGTGGCGAGGTAGGCGTAGGTTCCTGTCATCTCCGGAACCAAGAGAAACCTTATCGTCCTCTTAGGCTTTGGAAGGCGTCTCTCCGAAATCAGTTTCTGAAGAGCCCGTGCCACTTCGATCACTGCTCCGCAGCCAGAGGCATTGTCATTTGCAGACGGCTGGGGATGACATAGATGCGCCACCACGAGGACTTCTTCTTTTGTTCTCCCGTGAATGGTGGCGGTCACATTCTCGATGGTCCCATTGTACAGTCTGGAGACGACTTTCGCATGGATTCTGACGGATTTCTTTCCTTTCTGCTTCCGTATTAGCATCCTTAGCTCGTTGCCTTGTCTAGGAGATACGACGAAGCCGAAGCAACGCCTTTGCTTGCGATACCACCAGAAGCTGGTGTATTGATGCGCATCTGGCAGATCTGTTCTCTGTCTAATAGGGGGGAACTCTGCCATCCGATCTGTGACTATGCCTATTGCTCCGTACTTGTCCACCGCAAGGGAACGAACTCTCTCGACATCCCCGGATGTTAGTACAATCTTTCCGCGAACGTCTATCCTCCTGTATTCGCTGCGTTCCTCTCCGTTCTCCAACAGGACCAGGTCGGCCTCGATTCCTTCAGGAGGTGTTGGAGAGCTTCGTTGTATGAGTGACATCTTGTTCTCGCTGAAACGTGCAAGTATTCTTGCAGATCCTTTCGGTTCGACTATTTTGAGTTCGGCTTCAGTTGCGGACCATTCTTTGAACATGAGCTGTGTCCAGTACGTGGTCCTTCCGTCGGCGGGATATTCCAGAACCCTTGCGTCCAGGCCGTAACTTTCAAGTGTCGCTTTGCACCAATTTGCTGCATCACGAAATCCGGGGCTGGCCTGTATTCTGTGGTAGCTTGAGATTCTTTCCACATGCTGTTTGGCTATTCTTCCAGATGTCTCCCTTAGGATCTCATCCATTACTTGTTTGAGCAATCTTTGTCTCTCCCATTTGGGTGTGTAATCGTCAGCCTTTCATACTTTGATCTTCTTTCCGGAGGCGTCTCTGCGGGTGGCGCCGAATTCCGGGAGGGTTTTGAGGGTTTCTCCATCAAATACTGGTCCGTCCTTGCAGACGCGATATTCGCCAATGACGCAGCTTCCGCAGATCCCGATGCCGCATTTCATCAACCTTTCCAAGCTAGCTTGGAGAGGAATGCCTTTGCTGAGGGATTTTTCCGCAACCTTCTTCATCATGGCTTCTGGGCCGCAGGCATAGGCAGCATCAAACTTCGTGTTATCCATGAGAGCGATCGCTACATCTGAGGCCAAAGCCTTCGTCCCGTAGGTCCCGTCGTCAGTCGCCGATAAAAGTCGGGTCTTTCCTTTTGCCGTTGCCTTCTTGATCCTTTCGAGAAAGACCAGTTCTGATCCGGTTTTGGCGCCGATTACGATTGCCAGCTCATCACATTTCCTGGCGATCTGTTCTATGAGGGGGGATACGCAGGCTATGCCTGTTCCGCCTCCGACAACAAGCGCTCTGCCCCCTTCCGAGACACTGAAGCCGTTCCCATACGGGCCTCTCACACCCAACCTGTCTCCGACTTTGGCCAGATGTAGAGCCTGGGTTGCCTCTCCGACCATCCTCACAGTTATGCCACAGTAGCCTTTCCCCGTCAGGTAAGACAGAGTCATCGGGATCTCGTCAACATCAGGAATCCAGATCATGGCGAATTGGCCGGGCTTTGCCCTCGAACATTGCTCATCCGTGAACATGAGAGTTCTGATAGTTGAAGTTTCTAGCTTTGTCTCCTCAATCCTGACTATTCTAGGTCTGTGTGTTGGCACGGTGTTGCTGAGCAATGATCATGCCTCTACAAGGAACTAGAGGCTGTGAACGCTTTAAGATATTCCACATTCACCTTCAATCTTTGAAGAAGAATCTTGTCTCCCCCATGGTCTCCACGTTGAGGGAACGCACGTTTACAACCAGTGGGAAGTTCTTCACAGCTTCTCCTATGACTAGACAGTGGTGAGGCGGCAAGTCCCTCGCTATCAGTTTCACAGTTTCGCCGTCTATCTTTGCAACTTTGGAGACGGTTTCTAGATCGTTCTCGTTCGCGAAGTTGAATAGGAAGATGTTGTCTGCCTGTCGGTAGATGCTCTCTCCTATCGTGTCGGGTTGGTTCGTGATGAAAGTTGTGAACACTCCGATGTGCCTCATTCTCGTGACTATGTCCTCCCAATATGTTTCTCTCAAGTACAGGTGAGCCTCTTCAGCAAATAGGAAGAGTGCCCTCAGGCTCCAAGACATAAGCAGGTCGCTCAGCTTGCTAAGTAGAATCTCAACTGTCATGCGCCTCATTGTCGAGAACTGGTTCTTCATGTTTATGATGAGAGCTCCCCCCTCGTTGAGCTCTCTAGCCATCCTGTCCAGATCCAATGCCTCTGATTCGTTGTCAATGAATATTCCAGACTCGACCATTGTGTTGTACCGTGAGGTCAGCGCATCTCTCACGCTTTCGTGGCAGTCCCAGCGCTGTATCGCTGCTCCAAGGGAGGCCAGTGTCAGTTCGTTCCTCTCGTGTAGTTGCCGCCATATTCCGGAGAAGACTCTGGCAGAGTTTCCTGGAAGATCTAATGCGAAGATAAGCACGCCTAACAGGCTGCGTAGGCCGACTTGTCGGAGACTCAGTCTCATGTTCGCGCCGGGTGTAAGGACTATGACTCGTCTTTGAGTCTTGGATGGGTTCGGCTTTGTCTTGGAAAGGTTGACGTATTCCCCGTTGACGTCGAGAACTACGCAAGGCGCCTTGTTGTCGATCATGCCAAGGACGAGAAGCTTGGAGAGATGGGATTTGCCTGTTCCCTTCTTTCCCGTGATTATGTTGAGCCTCCCGTCGAGGACCTTTGCGTCAAGCGTGAAATTGGCGTGTGATTTCATGGTTCCAAGATGGATCGGTCTGGAGTTAGCGCCGCCTCTTACTATCGTTTCTATCGGGAAATGGTTCACCTTTGAGGATATTCGTGAGGGGAGGCATGATACACTGGATGATGCATGACCGTTGTCCATCATGCCTCTTATCTTGCAGATCGCCAGTCTCGTATCTTTGAGAACAGTTACTTGGGAGGAGACATTGAGCGGATCATAGTCTTCTCCACGTATGGATTCTTCGGTCATGACATCGCGAAGGATGTCCTCCAATATCCCAGGTATGTTGGCGAATTGGGTATCTATGACCTGAACTATCAGTCCCCTTTTGATTTTTTGATCTTCGATTAGAAGGTAGTCTCCTTTCTCAACTAGCTCGTCTGGGAAGCAGATGAGTTGTATGACGTCGCCTTCTTTCTTGTAGAGTCGCAACTAGGGGTTTTCTCTCCCTGTTCCGAATGGTCCAAAGAGCGATCTTCGCACGCTGAGCTGTGAAGCAATCTTCAAACCGTAGATTTTGGCAGCGAACCGTTGAATGCCAATGACCTCATTTGCCGTGAATGTCGAGAGTATGTGAGCGAGCCTTAGTGTTTCTGGGTATCCATCTTCAACCAAGTCGCACCCAGACAGTCTCGATATAGCTTCGATGGCTCCCTCGGCCGGTATCTGGCGGTCTATGTCCAACCGGAAGGCGAATCCTCCAGCAGCAAGCTTTGCGACATAGACTCTGCCCAACAGCTTGACAGGGTTTGGTGGGAATTGGGCACTTATCTCGTGGTCGATGTCGAGAAGGCATGGAGCGGGCATCTGGTCAAGCAGATTCGTCACTCTTTGACCTGAGATGGCGAGTTTTGTTGCCTTGGAAAAGGCAAGCACGATGTTCCCATTCTCCCTTGCGGAGTCAAGGATATTCTCAACATGTTTCGTGGGATTATCTGGCGTACCAGCGGTCAAAGACCCGTCGAAAAGCACTAGCGTATCTCTGGATGACATGCAGACAAGTCTTTGAGTCCATCGTTCGAGTGTGGTTCGCAGTCTGCCTAGGATTCGCATCGTGACAGAAGAGAACATCCAAGGCGGGAATGATCTCCTGAACCCGAGGCTTCTCGAAATAGCCTCTTGTCCATAATCCGCTATGTGAAAGATGAGCGGGCCGCAGCGGAGATACAAGTATTCCTCGTCAGTCTTCCACACAACTGCAGCTCTCAGAGCGCAAAGTGCTCCCTCGTCGGTGTCTCCGATCTTCATACTTGATACATCAACCGCAACTATTGGGGTCTTCCCTTCTGCAGGCTCGATTCTGATCGGCTTGCACTGAGACAGTTCCTCACCGAGTATCAGTGGAAGGCCTTGAATCGGATCATCTTCTAGATTGAGTTCGAAAAGAGAGACTTCCCTTGGCTTGAGTGTCCGCCCTCTGATAGACGTCATTGAACTCCTGCTGAGCTTAATGAGAAAATCCGGCAACAGCGCTTGCTCGCCGTCGCAAGCGCCTAAGAGCAAACTACTTATGTTTGAATTGTCATTAAGTATAGCTTCGGTGCGGTGGACCCACATATTTTCGCCCCCTTCGTGGGAGTGTTCCCCCTCAAACTCCCGCGAACCGCCGCACCTTCTCCTCATTGAGTGTTGGCGGCGGCTCCACGAAGTTACGTGTCTAACGACTCCCTCCTTGTTGATGAGCTTCAGATTCGAGTATTGCTTTCACGTCGTCGAGTAGTTCCTTTACACCGATCATTGTTATCCTATAGGTTCCTCTCCCTGTTCTCTCAACAAGGTTTGCCTTCGTCATCTCAACGACAGTGTTCCTCACAGTCTTAGCGGTCTTCCTGATGGAGGAAGCCAACTCGTCAACAGACATGTCGTCGCTTTGCTTCTTCCCAATCTTGCCAGCAATTTTAGATCCTAGAAGCGTGAGGCCTATCGCTTGGTCTGCGGGAAGCCCTAGCCTCTGAAGGATTATCTCTCCAGCAGGGCCGATGTTGATGAGCGCAGACAAATCGGTTAGCATTGCCACGTAGTCCGGTGTGAACATGATCCTTGAAAGAGCTTCGAAAGCAGGAGAGACCTTTGTGACGAAGGCGGTGACTTCTCTGAAGACTGCATCTACGTCTCCCTCAGCGACGTGTTTCATGTCTCCCCATTCGATGGTGACTTTCAGCTTGCGTGTCTCGCTCAGCTCGTTCCTCCTCCTTCAGGCGGTTTCAGCTTTGGGATTATGGTCTTGATGAAGTGGTCGAGCCCCGAGGTTGTTGCTCGGTACTCTCCCTTGGCCAAACGTTCGACGATTCCCTCTGAGCACATCTCGCTCAATCGACCAGCGATTGTTCCTGCCTTGCTTCTTGTCGCAGCCACTAAGTCGTTGAGGCGTAGAGTGTCTCCTTCAAGCTTCCCGAGCAGGTATCCAGCTCTGACCTTCGCCAGGTGGAGCATTATCAGTTCTTTATCCTTTAGATGACTAGCATCAGCAGTCACCGTCATGCCCTCAGGGGTCAATGCGACGATTCCTTCGCAAGCCTTCAAGAACTCATTTGAGTCAACGGAGAGAGAGATCTTACTGATGAGCTCAAGCTGAGGAAAGATCTTCGAGAAGAAAAGCAGTAGCTCGCGAACCACCTCATCAGGGTTCCCAGTCACAGACTTCCGCATGTCACCGAAACGAACAGTCACTTCCACATCCCTCGAAGACACTAGACCCACCTCCCGGGCGCCAAGGCGAACCCGATCAGCCGCCTCTACCTCCCCGTGCACCAATCAAGTCGGGACCTCACATCTCAGGCAGCTACGCAGCATCTACTCGCAATGCATATATATGGGTTTCGCACTAGAACTGAGAGCCCTACAACCAATCTGATCGCCGAGTGTTCAGCAAGATGTTACTTCTCATCTCTGTGCACCCTCGCATGCGGGCTATCGTCTCGGCCAGTTTGTCACCCAAGCAGCATCTGGATGGGGGAAGCTCTTCGGCTTGAAATCAACACACAATCAAATGAAAAAGCTTGTTCTGGGCTTATTGTCGACCGAGGGTCTCGTAACAAGCCATGATGTTGCCAGGCAGCTCAGGGACGAGCACAACGCAGAGGTCTCAATTCGAGCTGTTCAGATGGCATTGATGCGTTATCATAGGCAGGGGCTCTTGCACAGAACAAGGCGGGGAAGCGTCTTCTATTATTCGCTTCTCGAAAAGGGAGCCAAGCGTCTGATCTGGCTGAGAAATGCTGAGGCACCATAGAGATGGGCGGCGCCTAGATTGTCGCAAAGGCGGGACGGAAGTTAGTGATGCTTTCGAAGGGAACTGTGGAGTGCCTCTCGTTTCAATAGTAGCAGGAACAAAGCATATCAAGTCAGCAAAGGAGAGTCGTGAAAACAGTTTGTGACATCTCAGGGGTCATAGTTGACTGTTCGTGAGGTATTGCAGCTTGGTAATCCTCTTCTGAGAGAGAAGTCTGCTCGCGTTGAAGATTTCTCTGGGCTTCATCTCCTTCGAGAGGATCTAAGCGATACGCTGCTGCATTGGCGGAGGACGACAGGATACGGAAGAGGCATAGCGGCCCCTCAGATCGGTTCCCTACAACGGGTCGTCCTCATCAACATTGATAGACCATGGCTTCTCGTGAATCCGGCGATTACGTGGATGAGTCAAGAGAGAATGGTAGTCTGGGATGCGTGCCTCAGCTACCTCTGCATATTCTTCCAAGTGTCAAGGGCGGAACGGATCAGGGTCAGCTATCAGGACCAGAGCGGTGTGGAGAAGGAGCTCTTGGCAGAGGGCACCCTCTCAGAGCTTCTTCAACATGAAATCGACCATCTGGAGGGCATTCTGGCGATCGACCGTGTCCTAGATGTTCGAACGATCTGCACGAAGGAGGAGTACGAGAGGAGGCACTTGAAGCAGGCTTAGTGCGGCCGAGCGGTTTCGCTGAATGTCCTGAAATGGCACCTACGTTGTTACTGCCGCTGACCGGAGCTTAGGAAGGATTTGGCTTCTAACCCATTGGACTCCTGCCCCGGAGAGCCCATACCTGCCGCTCTCGACGATCAGCTTTCCTTCCTTCTTTAGTTCGCTTGCCCTCGCTCTCACGACGTGTGGTTTAGTGGTCTTCCAGCTAGAGCTAAGGAGGTTGCTAAGCTCTTCGTACGAGAGCATGTTTGGATGGTGAGCGAAAATCATCAGGGCGACAGCCTCCTTGGCGGTGACGCTCTCAGCGGGAATCACTAGGTTGGTCCTGCCGTCCGGGGTCCGTTCAACGATTCCTCCGAGCTCTGATCCAGCCTGGATCTGAGAAGAAGCCTGGGCGAGAGCCGGTTGAGGAGCGGCCGAAGAGATTACTTGTGATGCAGGCAGCTCCTTCAGGATTTGCTCGAACCGGCCTTTCACGTAGTCGTAGTCTCCTTCGAGTTCTATTTCTGATCCGTCGGCGCGCCGGATCCTGAATCGAAGCTTTCGTTCGTCCGACATTTGGGGCCCACTAGCCTATGAGTGGTCCTTGAGGGTATTTCTCTTTTGAGCCGTTGACTTGGAGAAGAGAGATCTTCTAGTCTCTTCCTCTTCTCAGCACTTTTCCTGGAAATCTCTTTGTGTGCTTTCCTTCTTCGATGATGACTTCGCCGTTCACGACGACGTATCTGATGCCACGCGGGTACTGGTGGGGATCCATGTATGTTGCTCTGTCCCCAATGGTGTCCTCGTCAAGTACCACCAAGTCGGCCCAGTTCCCTACTCTTACCAGGCCTCTGTCCCACAATCCTATCTTTCGGGCTGGCAGCGAGGTCATCTTTCTGACCGCTTGCGTCAGAGAAAGCAGTTTCTCCTCCCGCACATATTTGCCAAGAACACGAACGAAGGTCCCGTAGCTTCTGGGGTGTGGCTTCGCCTTTCCGAGCAGACCATAAGGAGCCTGGGCCGAAGCGTCGGATCCGATCATCGTGAATGGGCTTGACAACACCCTCCTCATGTCATGTTCATCGATCATGAAGAGTACAATTCCAACTAGGGCCTGTTCCTCTACGAGTAGGTCGAAGATGAACTCAAGAGGATCCTTTCGATGCGCTTTGGCTTGCTCCGATATTCTCTTGCCTTGATACTTTCTGTTCTTCTCGGTGCTTGTAATCAGTATGTTTTCAGGTCCTGCTGTTCGGATCAGGTTCTCCCAGCCGGGGATTCCTTTGAGGATCTCTCGTCTGATTCTGCGTCTTGTCTTGGGATTTCTGAGCCTCTCGATCAGCTTGTCGGTTCCGCCTTCGTGAGCCCACGATGGAATTCCGGCTGCAAGCCCTGTAGCACCGGCCGTGTATGGGTAGACATCGCACGTTACGTCGACACTTTGGCTTCTCGCCTTCTCAATCATGGCGAGAGTCTGCTTGACTTTTCCCCAGTTTCTCTTGCCAGCTGCTTTGTGATGCGATATTTCAACCGGTATCGCAGCCTCCCTTCCGATTGTTATCGCTTCCCGTACCGCGGAAATTAGGGGGTCTCCTTCGCCTCGAATATGCGATGCATATATGCCGCCGTATCTTGAGACGACTCTGCAGAGCTCTATGATCTCCCTTGTCTTGGCGTAACAGCTCGGCGAATAGATCAGCCCCGTACTGAGTCCGAACGATCCCTCCTCCATGCACTTCGCTGTCAGCGCCTTCATCTTCGTTAGCTCGAAAGAGCTGGGCTTTCTGGCTTCGAAGCCCATCACCATCGTCCGAATGGGCACATTTCCCACCAGCGGAGCCACGTTGAGAGAAACTCCGTTTCGCTGCATCTTCCGGAGGAACTCGTCGAAGCTCAGCCAGTCCCAATCAATCTTCTCTCCCAATTCTCCCGAATTCTTCCGTTCCTCCTCTCGAGTATGCTTGTTGAGGGGAGCAGGTGAATCGCCGCAATTGCCTATCACCTCGGTTGTTACTCCCTGCCTGATCTTGCTCTCCGCAAACGGGTTTACAAGAAGGTGCAGGTCGGAGTGGCTGTGCATGTCAACGAAGCCTGGAGCCACCACTAGGCCTTCGGCATCTATCTTGGCTCTGGCTGAACCGTCAACTCGCCCGATCGATCTGATCTTTCCTGCAGTTATCCCTATGTTGGCCTTGTACCAGGGATTTCCGGCCCCGTCGATAATTCTTCCGTTCACAACTGCTAGGTCATATTTCAAATTCAGTCACCGATTCTACCGGTTCCACCATAGCGGCATCTAGAAGAAGTATTTTTCTATGGATGGTTCACGGACCAAGTCTGCCTGTTCATATGTCAGAAGGGGAACCAGACGATCCGTCGCTTGACTATGTGGTTATGCCTGAAGGTTACTCAGACGAGGGCCCATATGCGAAGAATTAACCTTTAATTGCCAATGGAATGTGTCCTTAGTTGGCGGCCGTAGTCTAGCCTGGTCTAGGACATAGGATAACGTCCAATGGCCTTCCATTGAGATGCGCGCTGCTGATTTGACCAGCGCCAGAAGAAAGCCAACAACCCGGGTTCGAATCCCGGCGGCCGCACCAGTCCAGACTGCAGTATATCGGTTGCGGCAATTCCAAGACAGCTACGAATGTGTTTGCATCTTAGTCTTCGTCGGGTCGATTGCCAGGAAGTGGAAGACTATGGCTGCTACGATGCCCATTGCTCCAAGTATTGCCGCCATGGCTCCGTATCCAAGCATGAGAATAGCTAGTCCTCCAATCCCTGAGCCGAGAGCGTCTGCCATGGCCACCGTAGCATGATTGGCTGACATCATCGTGCCACGGAAACGTGGAACCTGTTCAAGAGTCAAACCAGTAGACGTTGCCATCCTCACACCAGCAAAGAGACAACTCAGGAAGACGGCAGTTAAGGACAACCATAGATCAGGCAAATTGGTGTATAGGATCGTAAATACGCCAGCTACAAGAGCACCCAGAACCGTTAGTGGCTTCCTGCCAAGTCTCTTGACGAATTGACCACTGATCAAGCTACCAGAAGTGTAGCACAGCGCAGCAACCACCACAATTATGGACACTATGCCCGTCGGCAGGAGAAATTGCTGCCTGTGAAACGACGGTGCGTAAATCAGAATGGCCATCCACGCGGCACCTGAAAGCGCAGAGCCAACCAGGCAGGCAACAGCCGATCTATTAGAGAAGACTCCTTTGAACCCTTCCGAATAGTCTCTGATGCTTGCCTTGGGTTGATGGCTGGAGGACACGGAGGGCAAACCTTTGAGGGCCAGCAAGAGGCTCAAGAGAAGAACTGGCAGAACAAATCCGAGGAAAGCCATCCGCCATCCCCAAAGGCCCGAGACAGCGCCAGCGACCGGTGATCCGATGACATATGCCAGAGCAGCGGCAGCGACAATCCATCCAATCGCGCCCCCTCGCCTCTCTCGGGAGAAATACTCTCCAACCAGCGCATAGGACATCGGCCCAGTCATAGACGCTCCCACTCCTTGCATAGAATAGGATACGAACATGATTGCGAAAATCGGAGCTAGACCGCAACCCAAAGTCGATATGCTCATGAGCAGAAGGCCGGTCAGCAGCAAAGACTTGTGATTGAAACGAACACTGAAAACGCCCATTATTAAGGCGAAGACCGTTCCAAGAATCATAGCAACAGTACGAATCTGTCCGGTGACTCCAACAGGATATCCAAAAGTGCGCCCAATATCAACTAGGAGGAGTCCTACGAGAACCGCGGGAAGGCTACTTGCAAAGCTAAGAAAAGCCAGTGAAGGCAATATGAGCTTTCCAGGTGAACGCTTCTCTGCGACGGAGACCGGCTTCTCACTCATATTAGTAAAGCCTCAATCCCTAGAAAGTGACTTGGGTGTTAAACATCGGTAGTTAACACTTGCGCTCGGTTCTGTGACTCCTAGGAATCATGTGGCTGCTTCTGAATTAGGCAGTCTTAAGAACACGGAGAGACACCTTAGCCTAGGGTTGAACTGGCGGGGTCAATTGTCAACTCTTGAACACCTACAGGGCGGTAGGTATACTGTTCTGAAGAAGTTCGGTGAAGGGGGGAAGGGGATCGTATACAAGGCCAGAGACACCGCTCTGAACCGTGTCGTCGCCATCAAGATGCTCAAGAACCCCGTCACCACTGGAGAAGCATATTCGC
>CAZGZF010000006.1:3878-34001 GCA_964529995.1 uncultured Candidatus Bathyarchaeia archaeon | reverse complement strand
TCGCTCTGGTTGGCGCACATGAGTTTCCTTATGAAGTGCTATTACCTTGGGTGGCATTGGTGTTTCTCCTCGGGTCTCTGTCCGCGATTATCGTTGGCAAAGGAATAAGTGCAAGGTGCTAGCCTTCAAGAGGCAAACGAGGTCTGTTAGGAATGAAGTTCGATGAAAGAGTTTGGGAACTCATGAAGAATATTCCTAGGGGGAAGGTTACAACTTACGGCCTGATAGCTAAGAAGCTGAACACCAGGGCGTATAGAGCGGTCGGCAACGCTTGTAGAAACAATCCCTATGCACCCATAGTTCCCTGCCACAGGGTCGTGAGGTCTGACGGTAGCATCGGTGGCTTTGGAGGAAAGACATTGGGCAAATGGGTCGAAAGGAAGACTCGACTACTGAAGAAGGAAGGCGTCAAGGTCAAGAATGGAAGGATCGTAGGTTTCGAGAAGGTTCTGTTCAGGTTCTAGATACGAAAGATGGATCTGCCTGCTCCATGCAGGCCTCTTTGTCTTGGCCTTCCTAGCTACTTCTGGCTCAAGCCAATTGATTGCCACAGTAAGGACATAGCTGGATGTCGTCGGGAAAACTTGAGAGGTTCTTCCCGCATTTGGGACACACTCTGGCGACCTCTTGTGCCTTTATCTCCTCCGCAGGGGCCCTCGTTGCGATTCCCCATGCCATGAGGCAGAAACCGAATACTGTTCCAAAGAACCCAGATGTCACAACAAACCCCAGAGTGGTCTCCATCGTCAGCTGAATGTATAGCACAACAATAGAGAGTACGAATGTGACAAAACCCACGCCAACTCGAAAAGTGGGAAACTTGATCGCAAGCCAAAGAGGCACAATAACAGTCAACGGAAATATGAAGAAGTAATACACGAGCAGGGGATCGTTGACAATCAATGTGATGCCTAGACCCATAGTGGGCACCGACGACGTGCTTTTCCGTACGAGACTAATAAGTGCTAAGTGATATGAATCTTCTTGTGTGGATACATCCTTGGACTTGAGATCCCCGACCCCTGAGGCGTCTTGGTTCTTGAGGATCCTTCATATTCTTGCTATAGATTTTTCGAAGTCTGCGACGACGTATCTTTTGCCCTTTGGAACAACTCTGTGACCTTCCTGTTCCAACAGTCTCTTCTGTGCGTCCGCTCCACCAGGATACTTCTCATTTAGGACACCGCCTTTTTTGAGGGTGCGCCAGTAGGGGGTTATATCCTGATTGCCTTGCCGTCTCTGCTCTTCGGCGGCGTTGGCGGCTATCCAAGCAAAGATACCCGTAGTCAGAGGGCAACCGATCGTCGCGTTGTGCCTCCTTGCAAGAGCGCTGCGGATCTCGTTGATGGTGACGAGCCTTCCCCTTGGCACCTTCCTCATCATCTCATCGACTTCCAACGGCGCGGGGATAAGAACAGTACCTCTGCCCCACCTCTTGCTCATCTTTCCAGAGATCTTTTGCACCTTTGGCAGGCCTTCACTGTCTCTCAGCTTGTCAGACCACCTTTTCCTTTCAGGCATATCCATCCCCTCACGAAACCAATAGCGGCTAAGCTAGGCATCCTCTTTATGGCTGGAGTCCAGATAAGCTTAAGGAATAGGAATTCGACTCCTGGAGTCCCTGCAGAGCCCCTCGGACAACAAATTTCTCCGCAAACCTTGAGAAGGGGTGAATTCCCCGCCAAATGGACATGAAGTCCCTTGGACAGGTGCCGAGATTCACTAACGGTCGACTTCCGCCTAGAATCGTCTGGAACAACTGTGAATGGCCATCCAGATCTCGATATGAGCTTTTCTGGAAGGTGACGTCCAAGGTACGAGCAGATTCTGTCGCTCCCAGCCCAATGTCAGGCTGATTTGCCTGCCTGTCAGTCTTCTCGTCTCTTCAGAACGACGATCCACAGAATGAGGCCGATCAGTGTGACAGCCATTGCTGTGAGAAACGTGGCCTTAGAGGACAGGATTAGAGCTTCCACCTCAGGAGAGCCGCTCGACTCGTACGCGTTCTTGAAGTATTCAGCCAAATAGCCTCCCAAAACAAGGGGCGGCAGGCCGAAGCCGAACAGAAACCTGACAGCGTTGAAGTAACCGAGGAACTTCCCTCTATTGTCGGCCGGTGCAAACTCTCCGGCCAGGGGGAATGCTGTAGTCTCTGACAGCGGCCAAGACATGCCTATCAGAGAGGAAACAAGTATGAAGTGAATCGGCACCTCCGAGTATAGAAGCACGGCTGGCGCCGCTGTGTTCACCGCTAGCGCGGCTACGTAGAGCTTCTTCTTGTCCACTTTGTCAGCGATGTAGCCCGCCGGAATTCCGAGGATCAGATTTGCGAGGTTTCCCGCTGCTGAGACTGTCCCGATCAGGGTTCCTGAGAAGTTGAGCCCGCTGCCCATGAAGATCATCATCAGCTGTCTTAGGCCGTTTACTCCAAACATGCTTAGGGAATTTGTTAGAACAAGCATCCTTAGCATCGGCACGTTGCCCGCGCTCTTCTCTGATTCGACATATGTTCCCAGATTTGGTTCTGTGGCCATCTTCCGGTCGTCTATCCAGGCCAACACTACCGCTGCACTGACGAACATCATCGCAGCGGAAATTACGAAATTGAGTGAGAACCCCGTTGTGTCGTACATGAGCCCGGCGGCGAAGACGCCGAAGGCCATTCCTCCAACACCAATCGTGTTGAGGTAGCCCATAACTCGACCCCGCTCCGAAGGTTTGACCACATCGATTATGAGCGCGGACCATGCGACGTTGCTCATCGACCAGAACCCCTCTAGAAGTGTCAGTCCAAGTATCAGGTACCAGACTTCTGTAAGTGGCATCATCGAAAGGTAGGCTATTCCAGCGATTGTTTCCCCAGCGATGATGAACAGCTTCCTTTTTCCGATTCGATCTGAGAGTCTGCCCCAATACGGTTGGGTAATCGAGCTAGCAACCATGGGAAGGGCGCTGAGAAGTCCAACCTGAACGAGATTTGCGTTGAGCTGCTGATAGGCGTAGACCGCAAGAAACGGGTAAAATACCCCACGCCTATTCATGGCTAGAAACTGGAACGTTCCCAGCCCAGCCAGTTCCCTCGCTCTCGTCTATGTTACACTCCGTCGCCACAGAAAGAGTTGCAGTCGAGAAAAGCCTTGCTACAGTAGGGAAGCGTTCCGAGATAGGTCAATTCAGTCTTGCTGACTTCTTCACGCTCGCCTTCTCTTGGAGCTGACAAAATATCCTGCTTCTTCCAAGATATCGCCGTGTCCGCGACCGAATCTTGTCTTTCGGATTTCTGAAAGCGGGACAAATCGTATTTCTGACCACCAAGGCTTGGGATGGACGTGACCCTTAGCGCGGAGTTCGTAGACGAAGCATATGTCCCAATGATTTCCTCTCAACTTCGGATTCCAGAATCTAAGGGGCCGAAGATGAGACTGAACCATCACAAACCTAGGAGTTCCTCTAAGCCCGGCCCATTGATGGGCGATTCTCCTGGCCGCGCCGTCTGGCGACTCCTCCATCATCAGATGCGTGGCAGGAAGCAACCAGACTCCTTCCTTTTCCAACTCGAACGCCTGCCATTTCGGATATCCACCTCTCGCGGGCCACGCGTCATTCCCGCGAGGTCGCCCAACAAGAATTGAGTTGCCGCGTCTGACAATAACGAACGCAGAAAGGCATAGGCCCGTCTGTACTGCGTGCATCAGCCTTCGGGGGTTATCGGGGCCTAGACGAGCCCAGCGCTTCGTGACAGGTAGGTGACTCATCTCAAGAACCAACGCAATGAAGAAGCGACTAGTCCTCTATTTGATCTTTCGCTGATCCACGTCAAGGACGCCATGTGTCGCACGTAGACTGTCGAGTATAATACGACGCAACTAGCGAACTCTACTGGGAGGAAAGGCTACATGGGGACTTCTATGAAGAGGCGTTCAAGAAGCTCCTTGTATCGATTCCTTATCGTCACCTCAGTGACGTTCGCTATCTCAGCGATCTCTCTCTGAGTTCTCCTCTCGTTTGTCAAAACTGTTGCGATGTAGGTTGCGGCTGCAGCTATTCCTGTCGGACCACGGCCGCTCGTCAACTTCATAGATTTAGCAATATCCAAGATTTTGAGTGCGATCGCTTCGGCCTTTCCACTTATCGTCAGCTTGTTGCTGAAGCGAGCTGCATAGTGCATTGAGGTTGAGGGAGGAACGAAGGTTTCCAACTCGCGAACCATGAACCTATAGCTTCTTCCGATGTCCTTCTTGTTCAGATTGGATGATGATGCAATCTCGTCCAGCGTTCTGGCCACTCCACATTGCCTACAGGACATATATATCGCGGCCGCCGTCACGTTGTGGATTGACCGACCACGAATCAGCTTCTTCTTGATCGCCTTCCGGTAGATGACCGACGCCGTCTCAAGGATGTTCTTCGGGAGGTTCAAGCCAGAAGACAGTTTGCTGAGCTCTGATAGCGCAACGGCCAAGTTCCTCTCAGTAGCATCCGAAACTCGCACTCGTCTCTGCCACTTCCTGAGCTTGTAGAGATCCAGCCTTTGAGCCGGAGTGAGACTCTTCCCAGATGCACGCTTATCCCGCCAATCAATGACCGTCGAGAGGCCCTTGTCATGAATCGTGAAGGTCAAAGGAGCCCCGACTCGCGCTCTTTTCGCCTTCTGCTCATCGTCGAATGCTCTCCATTCTGGCTTTGAATCGGCTAGCTTCTCAGCTATCACGCATCCACATGACACACAAACGATTTCAGCGGCGTCATAGTCCCTCATCAACTTTGAGCCGCCGCATTCTGGACAGACTCGGACCTTGGGATGGGCTTCAGACGTTTGCGTACTTGCTTCGGAATCCTCTAGCACACTATTCCACCATTGCCCCTAGCTCACAACATACACGATCTTTCCAACGAGAGAACTAGGATCAGGAATTGTGGGCCTTATCGAGATATATGGGGATTTGACAGGCCCAAAGATATCTTGTATGATACCTACATCCCTCAGCCTGCTGCTCAGAACTTTGGATCCAACCTCAACTGATGGTTCTGACGAGAGTTTCACAATGAGGCTACGGCTTTTTGAGAGGTGAAGAATCCTGCCGAGCCTCTTCAAGCTCACATCTTCACTCCTGAGTGAGAGCCGAAGGTTCGGAGCGCCCTTCTTAAACTTTGCGAGATACCGAAGACTCTTGTGAAGATTCGTATGATATTGGCACTGTTAGTACAGGGAAATTGAGTAAGACATCTCATGAATGGTCTGGCTTGGTCTCCACTTGTCTAGAATACGATGGTTTTCAAACATTCTCATCACTCTTACAAATCTTATAGCAATCGGATGACTCATCTTGGGAAATCAGAGGACGTGAGACGAGAATGATCTCAGATATCGACCGAGAGATGGAGAAAAGAGGCCTCGGCGCGATAATCGTCGCCGGCGAGTCAACTTTCGGAAATCCTGAGCTGTACTATGTCATCGGAGCCGGAGTGCCCAGAGGTGGGATCTATCTCAAGGTGAAAAAGCGCGACCCGGTGCTTGTCGTAAGCAATATCGACGTAGGTAGCGCAAGGAAAGGTCAAGTCAGAGAGATTGAGACTTACTCTGAATATGATTACGAAAAGGTTCTCCAGCGGTACGGAAGAAATAGAGCTCAGACAATTCTGTATGACAAGATTCTGAGAAGGCATAAGGCAAAGGGAAAGGTCGGTTTCTACGGCAAGGTCGAAGTCAGCAGCTTCGTCTCGTTAATAGAATCGCTTCGGAGGAAGGGGCACAGAATAATCGGAGAGAAACGTCCAACTCTACTTGATTCTCTTCGAGAGACGAAGGATTCGATGGAGATTGAGAGGATAAACAAGGTTGGCGCAAGGACCGAAAGGGTCGTTGAAAGGACGCTGGAGATCCTGAGAAACAGTTCGTTGGAGGGCAGCGACGTATTCTATCAAGATAAGCCCTTAACAGTAGGCAGGGTGAAGACACACATTCGCCAGTTTCTAGTTGACGAGAACTTGGTCAACATAGAAGACACCATATTCGCGGCCGGTCCAGGGTCGGCGGATCCTCACTACCGGGGAGAGGAGTCCGACCAGATTCGAGCAGGAGAACCAATCGTCTTCGACATTTTCCCACAGGAAGTGGGCGGCTACTGCTTCGATACGACGCGGACATATGTTGTGGGAAAGCCTTCTCAGGAAATAAGATCTATGTATGAGGCTGTGCTGGAAGCTCAATCAGTAGCGCTTGACAATCTTCGCGAAGGAGTAAATGCGAAGGATGTGACCGGTATGGTCTGCGACCTATTCGAGAAGAGGGGCTACAAGACTCCGCGTGATCTAGCCAAAGGAGACGAGACTGCAAGAACCACCGGGTTCACTCATTCGTTAGGGCACGGCATCGGGCTGACAATAGGAGAGAGGCCTAACCTTTCTGTCCTATTCGACGAAACGCTGAGGGACGGACATGTGACATCGGTGGAGCCAGGCCTTTACAGGCCCGGCCTTGGCGGCGTTAGAATCGAGGATATAGTCGTGATAAGAAAAGGTGGAATACAAAATCTCTCAAGGCTGGAGAAGACCCTAGAGCTCTAGGATGCAAGAGAACCAACTGAACCGGAGAGTCAGCATCGTATTCCCTCTTGGGTTACCGAGCTGAGAAGAGACTTCCCGCTTGATAGCTCCCTGCTGAGCTCAGTCGTCTTGTTGGATCAGGAAATTGGGAATGCAGGTTCGCACCTGACACCTTTGTCCCGGCATATTGATTGTGTTCTAGCCGAAACGGTCCTCCAGTAGTCGGATTTCCCACTAAGTAGCGATGGCAAATCCTCCACGACTTCTGGTGCCTCCTTTGTCAGGAACGAAGTCAAGCTCTCAAGGACCCAAGGTCTAAGGTTTAGTTTGTCGAAGAGGATTCTGCTATTCGTTCTCTTGGCAAGGCAAACAATCTTCTCAAGGTTTTCATAGTCGTCGTTCACACAAGGGATGATCGGTCCAAGAAAGATCCATGTATCAACTTTCCTATCCGAGCAATCCTCCAGAACTTGCTGTCTCTCGTCAGGAGGGGATGCTCGCGGTTCAAGCTTTCTGGCCAGTTCAGGGTTCACGGTCGTGATCGTAACGCCAACATCGAATCTTGGTCCTGAGATCAGGTCGGCGTCTCTGAGAACGAGCGATGATTTGGTTTGTATAGATACTCGGAGATCGCTGCTTGAAAGGACTTTCAGACAACTGCGACTAAGTTCAAACTTGGACTCCGCTGGTTGGTAGGGGTCTGTGACAGTGCTAAGGCCGATCGTGCCCTTTGTCTTTCGACTGAGTTCTCCTTTCAGAACTTCTGCGATGTTGCTCTTCGCTTTGACGAAGGTCCCCCATCTGCGGGCTATCTCCTCGTTGCGAAAGATGGATCTTGAATAGCAGTAGAGGCAGCCATGCTCGCACCCGAAATACGGGTTCAAGGAGTATGTCAGACTCGGCAGTCTACTCGACGAAAGCGCGGTCTTGCAACGTGTTGTTCCGTATTCCATAGAGACCTCACGTTGACGCGTATTCCGTTATCTTTCGCTGGTAGAGAGCCTGCTTCAAAAGTGTGCTCCATTGGATCCATCTTGTGAGAGGAATCGATAACTGTGACATAGCGTGTTGGAGAGCAGACTGGAAGTTGTCAAACCTCCGAGGGGGAGCCCTGAGAGCTGATCTGATGCTCTCTCTTACGTTCCAGACGCCAACTGGGAGTATGTATCCCGGATGTATTTCTCTAAGGACGAGGGCTGAAGCCTGCCTCCGCTCCTTTCTCAGGGCTTCGGATACAGCCAGCCTACAGGAGTAGTAGCAACCTCCGACGCTTGCATAAGTACTCCTTCCCCAGTAGTCTTCGAAGTCGCCCATTATCAATGCAGAACCTGAACTCTCGCTTGGGTTCCATGTCGTTCCCGGAAACCAAGCCTCTATCCATTCGAACTTCCACTTCTCGGGAGTCAGAATGGCGACAAAGATGTTGTCTAGATTCTTGAACGTGTGAACTCGGTAATTGTCAATGGTATCATACTCCTTGATCTCGTTGACGAATCTGAGAGAAAGAGTGCTATCTACTGCAGTTATGCTCCAGCGAGTGGGCACCAGTCTGCGTCTTGTCCCCACTCCAAACATGCCAACGCTAAAGGCTCGCTGGATCTGAGAAACGAGCACTCCTCCCTCGTATAACTCAGAGATCGCTTCTGCAGCTCTGAGGTCCCTGTCGCAGTAGGCTTCTTCAATTCTCCTATCGACGCTTACGTTGGATGTCTTGAAGGATCGCAGGAGCGCTGACGGACCGAACGGTTGCGTTTCCTCGCTCAGGGTGAGGATCTTTCGCGGCTTTCGCGCAAAAGATGCTTCCGAATCCGTTGGGCATGTTCCCATAGCCAATTCCTGTAAGGTATCAAGGAGTCTCCCTCCTTGAGCCGCGTCGTAGATGTCACATCGCGACTTGCCTCTTACCAGCGAGAACCTGTAGTCGATTATGTCTTGGATCGACTTGCCGATCCATTGCTCGGGAACGTCTAGGATCTTAGTGTCTCCATGGTAGGGCGGTATCATCGGTCCGACATAGACCTTGGGATAGCCGATTCGACCGACAAAGACTGCGGGAGGACTTGATCCGTCGATATATTCCGAATCTATTGTCTCGCCGAGACGAGCCAAAGCTTGCGCCTTTGCGATCATAGGGCAGCTTGTCTTTCCACAAAGCATCCGTCCTCCCTTACAGTGCAAGCAGAGTGAGGCGGAAGGTGACCGAGAGATCTCTATGCCATCAAGAGCGGGCATGCCCCCTAGAGTATTGTATGGAATAACGTCTGTAAGCCAGCGGATCTCTTGGACGGCCACCCGGCTCTCATCCTCTCTGGGCGCGTATCTCACCAAGTAGCTTGATCATCGACGGAGAAAAAGCATAGAGATAGGAGAAAGTGATCAAGGCGCCTGTTGGCTGGACGATTATAGAGCTCGTGAGCTGTTCCACATCAGATTGAGGAACTCTCTAAAGTGGGCTGCTATGAACCGGTTCTCAACCCAACCGCAAGCAGAGTAGTCAAGCAGACCGATCAATGCTTCATTCTCATCTACTAGCAGATCAATTGCCAGCACAGGCCTTCGAAGCCTCGCCTTCCTTATCGACGATCGTGCCTCGCTGCTGTCGGTCATCAGTCGCACCTCAACCTTTCGTCTTTCCAAGTCCTGGAGCCTACGGAGAACGCTACTATTCAACTTCGAATTCCAGGGTAGAACAATCGTTACAGTCTTCTCAGCTCGGTCAAGCATCTCGAACATTTTTTTTAGAACTCTGTCTCTCCCCACCACTGTATAGATTATCTCTGCTCTCGGAGTCCTCGACGAAACGTCCCTGTAGATCCTGTCCAACTGCCCGAAAGCTTCTCTCAAACCAGTAATGGTTTCGATTCCTATGACTTTGGGAGCTCTTGGGGTGTATATTGTTGGCCTCGACGCCGCTGCCTCAGCCCAGCCCTTAGAGACTAACGTTTTCAAGGCATCATAGGCGCTTGGATACGGGATTCTTGCACGTTGAGCCACGTCTCTAGGAGTGGATGGCCCGAGTTCAGCGAGAGATATGTAGGCTCGGGCCTCATATTCGGTGAGTCCAAGTCTTCTCAGTGGATCCACGAGCCTCTCCAATTCTACGTCTCCGTTCCCTATCCTTTCGATATACTTATATTAATTAGTAGCGATCACTACTAAAGATGAGCAGTCGATGGAAAAACAGGACCTCCTAGTGGTAGGCGCAGGAACCGCGGGCACCACCGCCGCGGCAGAGGCAGCGAAGAAAGGACTTCGGGTCTGCATGGTCGACATGAAACCCAGCGAACTCATCGGACAAAAGGTCTGCGGTGACGCCATAGCAAAGCACCACTTCGACAGATTGAACATGCCATATCCTTCAGGCGACGAACTGGAGAGAGAGATGAAAGGGATGCGGGTCTTCTCTCCAGACCGAGAGACCGTGTTTGGAATTCATGGCGAAGGCGTAACAGGATTCATGATCAATAGGCATAGGTTCGGACAGAGGCTTTTGACGCGGGCTCTCGATGCGGGAGCAACCCTACTCGATCAGACAAGAGCTGTCTCTCCCTTGTTTCGAGATGGGCATGTGACAGGCATTGAGACGGATCGAACTGGTCCTGAAGGCAGATTCCAGATCTCTGCCTCCATCACTGTAGACGCCAGTGGATATTCAGGAGCAATAAGAAGTAGGCTGCCGCACGATCTCGGATTTGAATTGACTATCAGCAGCAGCGATCTGGATGTACTCTACAGAGAGATCCGCACAGATGTCTCATGGGGTTCTGATCTTGGCGAGATCTATCTCACTCAGGAGTTAGCGCCAGGCGGCTACTACTGGATCTTTGACAAAGGCAACGGAAAAGTCAATGTGGGCTTAGGAGTACAAATGACGGGAAGGCACCCAAACCCAAAGGAACAGCTGTACAGGCATGTTCTCTCCCAGACTCGTTTCAAGGAGTCAAAGCTGGAACAGGGGGGAGGAGGGATAGTTCCTACACGCAGGCCATTAGACTCTCTCGTC
Organism: uncultured Candidatus Bathyarchaeia archaeon; assembly: GCA_964529995.1. Classification (GTDB taxonomy): domain Archaea; phylum Thermoproteota; class Bathyarchaeia; order 40CM-2-53-6; family JALHTG01; genus JALHTG01. The sequence goes on along the minus strand of CAZGZF010000006.1, from coordinate 23,452 downwards.
TCCCACGGCGTGATGCTCGTGGGAGATGCCGCATGTTTGGTGAATCCGATTCACGGAGGAGGAATCGGACCATCGATGCTGAGCGGAAAACTTGCAGCTGAAACAGCCGTCAAAGCTTTGGAGAAGCAAGATGTACGAAGAGAAGCACTCTGGCAATACAACATCAAGTACATGCAGAGCTACGGAGTGAAACAGGCCAGCCTCGACGTCTTTCGTCGTCTGCTTCAGAGCACGCCCGACGACGAGTTGAACTTCGGAATGAAGAACAGACTTGTCAAGGAGGAGGACGTATTGAGGGCGAGCCAGGCAGGTGACCTTCGACTGAGCGCCAGAGACAAAGCCGTAAGAGCGCTGAGAGGTGCAGGGAAACTCGGACTTCTACTGAAGCTTGAGAAGACCGCAGATAAGATGCGAGAAATAAAAGCTCTGTATCAAGAATATCCTTCTTCAGAAGACTTCGAACATTGGAAGCGCAAGGTCAATTCTGTCTATGGGTCATTGGCAGACTAGGAATGAAAGCCCATAAATCATAGGCCTATCTCGTAGAGTGCCGGCGTTCGGTCCGTCAAGGTTTCAGCCTAGGATTCGAATAGATGCGAGAGAATGAATTTGAGGACAACGTAAATCTCGTGGAACCCTGCCTTGCTCGCCCCCATCTTCCTGTTCACGAAGTTTATGGGCACCTCAGAAACTCTCAGCCTGTGCTTCTTCGCAACATAGATCGTCTCGATCTCGAAAGCACCCATACTTCTGTTCTCCTTTGTCTCTTCAAGCACCAGTCTCGCAGCATCTCGGCTGTAGATCTTGAACCCAGCCGTCGGATCCTTCGCAGGCAATCCAAGAAATGTGCTTGCCAAGAAACACGCCGTTCTGCTTGCTATCCTACGAGTCAGTTTCCATCCTCTTGTTCCCCCTCCCGGAACATATCTTGAACCTATCACGATGTCGGCATCCTCGTTGAACATAGATGGAAGATATGATGGATCGTGGCTCAGATCCGCATCCATCTGCAGGAAACGTTTCGCATCCTCATCCTTCAGTGCTTCCCTCAGACCATCGCGGATGGCGCTACCAAATCCAAGTTTACTTCCCCGCTGAAGCACAAATACATTCCCGTATGTTGAGTTCAATGACTTGAGCACGGATTCTGTTCCATCAGGGCTTCCATCATCGACGACCACGATTCGGGAGATGTGTTCTTTTAGGGCTTCGAGTCGTTCGACTAGCAACTTGATGACATCAGCCTCGTTGTATGTTGGGATGACCGCTACAGACATCTCGCCACCTTTCCACCTGAGGGAACTGTCGGCCGCTATATCAATATCCTTGTCCTCAAGGGAACCGAGCATGTCGCTAGAGTAAACCGATGATTTGGCTTGACTGTTACTTTCACCCGGCAAGTCTCGAAAGGCTTAACAAATGCCCCAATGGACATTCTTCGGTGGCCAATCTTGGAGCTTAAGGCCGTCAGGGTCGAAACACCAAAAGACGCGCAACTAATCCTTGGAACGTCTCACTTCATCAAATCAGTCGAAGACCTCTACGAGTCCATTACATGTTCCGTTCCAAATGCAAAATTCGGGATTGGATTCTGCGAAAGCTCGGGCCCCTGCCTAGTGAGAGGCGAAGGAAACGACTCCGATCTTAAAGAGCTCGCTCAGAAGAGCGCCTTAGCTTTAGGGGCGGGCCATAGCTTCATCATATTTCTGCAAGGGGCATATCCGATCAATGTTCTAAATGCCGTGAAGATGGTTCCAGAGGTCTGCACTGTATACTGTGCTACAGCAAACCCTGTCGAAGTCATAATCGCTGAAACTGAACAGGGAAGAGGCATACTTGGAGTGGTTGACGGTCTAAAATCAAAGGGAATTGAAAAGGAGAAGGACGTGGAGGAAAGAAAGCAGTTCCTGAGAAGAATTGGCTACAAGCTCTGAGGGAAACGACCTGCTTCATAGACTAGTGCCCGAACTGCTTTATCCATCGCGAGATTGAGCTAAGCTTCCTAAGCTCATTTCCATAGGCAGATGTCAATGTCTCCACCGTCCCGTCAGGTAGACCCTGCTGGGTGAGAGTTCTGTGAAAGGTTACCCTGGCCTTCCTGAGGTTCCTTTTGGCGTACACGACTGCGCTAATGCTGGTCACGGCAACTCCCGGCTCGAATCCTCAGACATGGAAGCGCCTCACGGCTGGTCGACTAGGCCAATTTGAGCAACATGAAGCTGAGTGAGCTATGCAAACTCCTGACCTTATGAAAGTTACGGGTGTACGCGCGTTGGCCGCATGACAAGTTTTTTCTGTCGTCATAGGTTACTTTCGAGATTAAGGAGAATACGCAATGCGATCTTTCCGCATGAAGCAGGTCGACGTGTTCACTGACCGTCGCCTCACGGGAAATCCCCTTGCGGTCATTCTTCAAGGAGAAGGCTTGACTTCTGAGGAGATGCAGGCTATTGCAAGAGAGATGAACCTGTCAGAGACAACCTTTGTCCTCCCTCCTACGAAGACAGGCGCAGATTACAAGATGCGCATCTTCACCCCAACAAAGGAGATCCCCTTTGCCGGCCATCCCTCGATCGGGACTGCTCACGCTCTGGCTGAGGAAGGTAAGATAAAGGTCAAGGAAGGCACAACAATCGTGAACCAAGAGGTGGGAATAGGAGTCTTACCCATCGAAATAGTGCGCGACAGAAACGGGAACAATCTCATAACGATGACTCAAGGCCAACCCAAAGTCGGCCGAGTGCTGCAGAATGTGCGAGTCGCTGATGCTCTGGGAATACCCGTCGAAGACGTAGGAACTGAGAGCCTCCCTGTTCAGGTCTCATCTACCGGGATAGATCAGCTCATGGTGCCTATTCGATCATTGGAACAGCTGCAAAGCCTTTCGCCGAACCTCGAGCATCTAGCAAGGCTGGAACAAGAACTCAACATCACAGGTTGCTGCGCGTTCACGCTCAGAACTGTCAGCCCCGAAGCCTTTGCTCACATGAGATTCTTCGCGCCCGGGGCAGGTGTCCCTGAGGATCCCGCCACGGGAAGCGCCGCTGGCGCCTTAGGCGCCTACTTGGTCGCCCACGGGGTGTTCGGCCCGAAGAGCCCTGTTTCCTTCGTGGTAGAGCAGGGAATTAAGATTCAGCGCCCAAGCAGGATAACGGTAACAGTGCAACAGGAGGCTGGCGTGCCAAGAGTTGTCAAGGTCGGAGGAAAGGCCGTCACCGTGCTTGACGGTGAGATTACACTATAGCTCCAGTGTGAATCCGAATCACGGAAAGTGCTTCGAGATGAAGGCACAAATGACCCGCATGAAGGGCGGTCACTTGGGCTGGACGTTTGAAGGCTAGCTCAAGGGGTGGTACCGATCGCCCTTGCCAAAGGGGTAGGGGGGTGATATCACCTGTATCTGCAATCTTCAACTGGATCATGAAGTTCGGGTTGACTGATTTCTGGAAGGCGTATTGGTCAGATAGTCCCACTCACGGCACCGTGCAGGAATACCAGCCCCAAACCTAGAAGGAACAAGCCGCAGATTCCCATAATCGTCCGATATGTCCGGTCTGACACATGTTTCCGGCTCTTTCCGACTGACCATGAGACCAAGGTGTACCAGGACAGATCGGACATCCAGTGCGAGATGAGAAACACTGCTACACCGACAAGACCTGCAATCTCCAATCCCTTCATTGTGAAAACATTTCCAACAGTGGCCCACCAAACGTAGAAGTAGGGATTGACTGAGCTGGTCACCACTCCAGTCACCACTGGAGAGGAAGAGAGCAGAGTAGCATCTTGAATGGTCGATTCGGTCAGGATCTTGGAATGTCTACTCGCCCTCAGGAGGTCAAGACCCATCCACAGGAGGAAGACTCCTCCGAGCAATCCGATTACCGTCCGCACAGTCTGTATGCCCATAACCGTACTCAATCCGAGAATAAGCGCCATCCCCATAGCAGTCTCAAGGATAGCATGTCCTACGACTATCAGGGGGCCGACCCTCCAACCCTTCTTGGCAGCATGCAGGACCACGGCGATAAAGACAGTCCCGGGCATGAGAGCTCCTGACAGACCGACTATGAAAGCCGCGGCCGACAAAAGGCCAAGTTCCTCCAAGCCCACGCGAAGCGTCTCCACAATTTAAGACTGCCACATCTCGTTGCTCATAAACTGTCGCAGAAACTCATCTCGACGGAGGGAACAGAGCCGGCCCTCATCCTGCAAACCAGTTACTGCATGCCATAATTGTATACCCTTCTCGAGTTTCGGGCAATGCCCTCACCCAGAAAAGGTTATGACAATATGGCTATGTTTCATTCATCTTGGGCGAAGATTCTTGTCCACACCTGAATACGCTGCCTTGCCGGCCGAGGTCGAAGAGCAGGTTGCTCATCTGAAGAAGACTCGACTCCTATACTACGAGGACCCCTATACGCGGGAGTTTGATGCAGAAGTACTGAGGTCCGTTGCGATCGGACAAGGCTCATATGCTGTTCTTGACAGAACCGCGTTCTTCCCTGAAGGAGGAGGCCAGCCTGGAGATAGAGGAGTAGTAGAATGGGAGGGAGCTACCTTTGAGGTCTTGGACACAAGGTCAGTTGGCGACATAGTTGTGCACGTCTTGAATCGCCGTTTTGAGGCTGAAGGAAGATCAGTCAAAGGATTGATTGACTGGCCAAGCAGGTACAGCAACATGAAACACCACACAGCTGCCCACATCGTCTTTTCAGCTGCAAGATCTGTTCTGAAAGCGCAAGATCTCCAATACATGGGATTCCAGATAGGCAAGGATAGAGTTCGCCTTGACCTCAACAGAGAGGAATCAATGACCTCAGACCAATTTCGTGAAATTGAAACGCAGGCAAACCTGACGGCACTCAGACAACTCCCCATCAAGACAAGCTTCACTACTAGAAACGAGGCAGTCGAAAAATTCCGTAGCAATCTTGGCCTAACAGAAGTCACGCCGTCAGGCGAAGTCCGCCTAGTCGAAGTTGGAGATCAAGATGTTAGCCTCTGCTGCGGCACACATGTCAAATCCACAATCGAAGTGGTCCCGATCAAGATCTTGGGAAGGCTGAGGCTCCAGAAAGGAATTGAGCGACTTGAAGTGGCCGCAGGGGAGTACGCCTACAAGAGATTCTCAGAAGCATCCAATGCCCTCTCGAAGCTTGCTGACATATTCAACACAGAAGACAAGAACATAGTTCTTCGAGTCGAGCAACTTCTCCGGGAGCACGACAAAATGAAGGATCAACTACGCGATTTGAGGATGTCGATGGCTGAGGCAGAAGCACTGAGATATCTCTCGCAGGCCGAGCATTTGGGACGGTCCAGACTCGTAGTCAGAACCCTCACAGACATTGATGCGGATACCCTGAAGAGAATGGCGCTGAAGATCACGCATAGCGACGACGATGCAGTCACGGTTCTCGGAAGCTCTGATGGGGCAGGCTACATGGTTAGTGCTGCAGGGGCGAATCTAGTGGCGAAGGGGCTTGACATCAACCTAATTGTCAAGGCTGTGGCGTCTGAGTTCGGGTGTAGAGGAGGGGGAACGAAGAATATAGCTCAGATGGGGGGATTCATTCCAGACCAGCTTCAGGAACTCACCCGAAAGATTGAAGAAACGATAAGACGCGAGATCTCCGAGAAGACTTGACCTGCTGGCTTGCATATCTGCAGGCCGCGCAAATTCTTATTACTCATTGTCATAGGAAACCGTTTAGCATCGCGTACCGTGGCGAATGAGGAGTCATGTTGAGTGAGGTAACCTTCGACGAATTCAAGAAACTTGACATGAGGATAGGGACAATAGTAAATGTCGAAAAGATCCCGAGGACTGAGAGACTGTACAAGATTATCGTAGACCTTGGTGAGCTGGGGAGAAGGCAGACGGTTTCAAGCCTCGTAGGATACTACAATCCAGAGGAACTGGTGTCAAAGAGAATCGTGTTCCTAACGAACTTAAGGCCGACGAAGTTCGCAGGGGAGCCCTCAGAAGGAATGCTTCTCGCCGCTGAGAAAGGAGATAGGCTAGCCCTTTTGAGTACTGACAGAGACATCGAGAATGGGGCAAAGGTGACTTGAACAACGTTTTATTTCCCATTAAACAGTATTCATGAGTGTTGATCTGGCCGTTCCAGGTGTTTCGAATGCCGAGAAAAGGCTCAACCGAGCAAGACATGCTTCAGGTCGTGATGAGCGTGGGAGAATCGGGGATACTCCAGTCCGAGCTGTGGAAGAGGTTGAAAGCAGACAGCCGGGAAGGTTCTAGAGCAGTGCTTAGACTCGAGAGAAAAGGTCTGATAGAAAGAAAGCGCGAGCTCCACAACGGCAGATGGACGTTCAGAGTTTTCTCAAGGAGGAAACTATCAAGAATCGACAGCGTGTCTGACGTTCCATGCGCCTTCTGTGAGGACGAACCTAAGTGCGGCCATTCAGCAGTCCTCACTCCAAGCAAGTGTTTGAAGCTCACGTTGTGGCTTGAAGGAGTTCCTCCACCTCAGCCGATCGGAGCCTGACATTTGTCCGAGCGTTGGAAGCAACAGCGGCGGAAAGATCAGTTCTACAAGCTGGCGAGAGAGCGAGGGTACAGAAGCAGGTCAGCTTTCAAACTTCTCCAGGCGGCGAACAAGTATCACTTTATGAAACGAGGAGACAAGGTTGTCGACTTGGGAGCCGCGCCTGGAGGATGGCTTCAAGTCTCAAGGCAAATAGTGGGGAAGGAAGGGTTCGTTCTGGGCATCGACACTGAACCGATACGCGGTCTACCTTGGTCCAATGTGAAAACATTGGTGTCAGACGTTACGGATGACTCTCTCGATTCAACTATCCTTGAGCAAATCGGCTCGAAAGTTAACGTTGTTCTATCAGATATTTCTCCGAAGATAAGTGGAGCTTGGGACGTCGATCATGCTAGACAGATATACCTTGCCGAACGATCTCTTGAAATGGCAAGAAGGACCCTGAAGCGAGGTGGAAGCTTCTTCAGTAAGGTCTTTCATGGACCCGAGTTGAGTGCGTACAGGGATAGTGTAACAGAGGATTTTGAGAAAGTCACGTTGGTGAAACCGCCCGCGAGCCGGAAGAAAAGCTCTGAGATCTACGTTTTAGCTGTGGGCTTTAGGGGCTAAGCGATGGGCAGCAAGATCTTCCTGACGGGCGTTCCTGGAGTTGGGAAAAGCACTGTTCTTGCGAAAGCCATTGAAGAGTTGAAGCGCAGAGGGATGAAGGTCGGCGGAATGGTCACTCAGGAGGCAAGACAGCACAACGTACGAGTAGGATTCAAGATAACAGACGTTCTCACTGGCAGAGAAGGCTGGTTGGCAGCAGTAAAGCAATCTGCCGGGCCGAGAGTGGGCAAGTATGCCGTTGACCTCGAAGGCCTCGAAGGAATCGGTGTCCAAGCGATAAGAGAGGCTCTCAGGAATCCGGAAGTAAGCGTCGTTGCCATCGATGAGCTGGGACCAATGGAGCTATTCAGCACCACGTTCAAGGACGCTGTTAGGCAAGTCATAGCAAGCGGGAAAACTCTCATTGGGACAATCCATTACAGAGCAAATGACCCCTTGCTCCGTGAGATTAGGAACATGCCTAACGTGAAGATTATCTCAGTGACAAAGGAGAACAGGCCAGGACTACAGCGAGACATTGTACAAGAGCTCATGGGCAAGGAAGAAATGGTCCGGAGGTGAGCCAAATAAGAAGTCTCGTGTGTGGAGTGGACGACGCCGGGAGAGAGCTGAGGTGTCAACCAGCTCCCCGACAGGTCCAGTGATAGGCCCACTCGTCATCGCCGGAGTTACGATCGAGAAGGCGAGAATCGGCGAGATTGGATTGTTAGGCGTAAAGGACTCGAAACTTCTCTCTACCATTCAAAGAAGGAAACTGGCTGCTGAAATAAGAAGGGTTGCTTGCAACATATCAATAACCGAACTATCTCCCGCGGAGATCGATAAGTCCGTCCTCAAGGGAAAAAAACTGAGGAAGCTGAACTACCTCGAAGCCACCGCAATGGCTAAGGTCATCAAAAAGCTGGATCCAACAGTCGCCTACGTAGACTCCTCCGACGTCCAGTCGGAAAGATTCGCGAAGGATATTCTAGAGCTTCTCCCCAAGAAGATCAAGATCGTTTCAGAACATCATGCTGATGAGAAATATCCTCTGGTCAGCGCGGCATCGATCATAGCCAAGGTCACCAGGGATGAGAGAATAGATGAGATAGCAAGGATACATGGAGATTTCGGAAGCGGGTATCCGTCTGACCTGCGCACAGTCAGCTTCCTGAGGGATTGGTTCATGAAACATGGATCGTTCCCCGACTTTGTCAGGAAGTCTTGGAAGACTGTAGCAAGGATCGAACGGGAGCTCGAACAGTCAAGACTCTAGTCTCCCGGCCTTTTCTCGAGCCTGTCTTTCTAACATATAGGCTCGAAAAGCGGTAAGTCTAAAAGGTTTTGGCTAATGGTCCGTTGTAGATCATGGAGACCATCGCGTGATCACGGTCGAAGGGTTCAAGTCTAATTACAGATCGGACATCAAAGCCCCTGAGGCCCAGTTCCTGAACTTCCTTATCGAACACGTCGGAGGGCGACATAGTGACATCGACGCTTCTTGACTTGATCGCTAACATCGATCCTGAGCCTCTCTTCAAGTGTAGGTCCGCATTGTCTGCAAGAACTCGTGCCTGCTCAGGCTGCGCTATGTCACAATATATGGAGTCTACGTTCCTGACAATCCGGTTGTAGCGCTCTGGAAACCTCGCATCCTCAAGGATCGGATAGACGTTATGTCTATCCGCGCATAAGCTGTCAATCAGTTCCCTCATGGCTCTTGGTGCGAAATCCACGCAGTAGACGGCGCCATCCTCCGCTACGATATCACTCACATGAGAAGCAGTTGTTCCTGACGCTGATCCTAGATAGAGAACCCTGCTTCCAGGAGAAATGGGTACTGGCCTAACACCTTTGAGGATCGCGGCGGCAAGCTTGCTTCGGTAAGCGTCCCAGACTCTATATTCGTTCTTTCCTTTTCGGACGAGTCTCTCTCCGTAGACGCTCTTTCCAAGACTCACGTTCAAAGTTGCAAGGCGTCTTGAACCATCTTCTAGGCTGATCCAGTAGACTCCTTCTAGCTCGGCGTGTGGCTCAACGGACACGTTCCGCATGCCTTCCCCTCACAGGGGGAGACTTATACTTCTCAGAAATCTCCTTGATCTTGCTCTCCACCTCTCGCCGCAAAACCTCGCCTTTGAACTCTCCGCCGAAGTAGTCCAGTCTAGCTGCGATCGCAAGCTTTCCGGACAGTGCTCTTGCAATTTTTCCACGCTGCCACCGCGGAGACTGGTGGATAGCCCCATATTGGAATATTACGCCATGCTTAGGTGGGCGGGCCCCTGTCTTTAGGGATCTGAAGAGAGCCTTCTCCGCTCCAAGAACCTGAATAGTGCTGGCTGGCATCTTGGCGAGGTTTTCAAGCCCGCCTGCGATAGATACCAGTCTCGCGGAGAGTTTCGGTCCAGCCAGGCTGGTCATGTTTGGGGCGACCTGGTTCATAACCTTGTCAACATAGCCTTCGGCTTTTTCCCTGAACTTCAACAGTTCCAGCCAATCGTTGCAGAAGTATCTCAACCATTCCAAGTCGTCGTCAGCGATTCCTGAGCCCATCGAACCTCTGGCGGCTCCATCGATTGCAGCGGCCTTTTCTTTCGGGATTCCTGCTTCGATCAGGCGATCTTTCGTGAAGCTCTCTCGCCTGCCGAGACCTGCGACCAGCCTGACATAGCTTTCGTGCTTGTCAACTTGCCTGTCTAACTCTGGAAAATGCAGGCCGTACCACTCGCGGATCCTGCCAGCCAAGAGATTCAGCGTTTTGTCCGAGTCGTCTATCGTCCTCACCGCCTGGACTGCGTAGAGGTCTCTTCTGCCAACAGCAACCGAGACTGCCTCCTTGGCTAATTGGACTGTGACCTGTCTAACGAAGTCGTCGAAGTCGTCCTCGCTCTTGAACGCGCGCAGGTTGACTGCGATCGATGGTAGCTTATCCGTGAATCGTTGAACGATCTTGGGGGCCTTCTCGACTTCAACGGCGAAAGGCCATTTTTCCTTGATGTTAGGTGCTAGCCCCTCATTTTCTATGACGAGCGTTTTGAAGCGGTTCCTGAGAAGCTTGTCTAGAAGGAGGGATATCTCTTCTATCAGTTCGCCTGAACGAAGCTGGCTGAGCTTGTCAGCAACCTTCTGCTTGTCTTTTCCGAACAGTACCTTGTCAACTACTTTTCCCTTCGCATCAAGAGCGAAAATGCCTATCGGACACTCGACCAGATACGCCTTCAATGTTCTTCCTCCGTGAAATCATCAGCCCCAAATGGAGGGGCTTCAAAGGCTATTAGGACTACCTCTCTACTTGAATAAACGTTTCCGAGGTGGGGAGGTAGGATGACGCCACAGATCGGTACCGAGTTTGCAGGGCTACGTCTTCGGAATCCATTCATCTTGGCTGCGGGAATACTTGGGATCTCCGGACATACTCTTCGAAGAGTTGCTGAAGCCGGAGCAGGTGCGGTAGTCACAAAATCTTTTGGATTGGAACCACGCGCGGGCTATCCAAACCCAACTGTTGTCGAGGTGCCCTGCGGATTGCTGAACGCCATGGGCCTCCCGAACCCGGGAGTAGGAGTTCTGAAAGAGGAGGTGCACGAGGCAAGGATGACGGGTGTTCCGCTAATAGCAAGCGTCTACGGATTCAGTGAAACTGACTACGCAGAGGCTGCAAGCCAGGCTGAGCTGGCAGGGGCAGACGCCGTGGAACTTAATGTATCTTGTCCACATGTCAAAGAGGTCGGGGGACAGATAGGACAGGATCCAAACCTCGTCGCATCCGTTACCGAATCGGTCAAGAAGCGGGTTAAGTTTCCCGTTGTAGTCAAATTGAGTCCGAATGTCACAGATATTGTGAGCATCGCCAAGAGAGCAGTTGAGGCTGGAGCAGACGGCATCACAGCCATAAACACGGTCAGGGCGATCTCTATCGACATAGATGTTCAAAGGCCAGTTCTCGCTGCAGAAACGGGAGGACTTTCAGGCCCCGCCATCAAGCCAATAGCGCTGAGGTGTGTCTACGAGATCCACAAGGCAGTCAACGTGCCGCTGATCGGCTGTGGGGGGATTATGGACTGGAGGGACGCCGTCGAGTTCTTCCTCGCCGGAGCTACCGCTGTGCAGGTTGGAACTGCAGTCATGTACAGAGATTTGGAGGTATTTTCTGACTTGCAGAAGGGGCTAGGGGAATACCTTGAAGCCAAGCATTTTGACAACATTGCACAGTTGGTCGGCTTGGCTTGCAGAGTCTGAAAGGCCCATTGTCCAGAGTTGTCTTTGTTCACGGCGCAGGGGAGAGTCACAAGATCTGGACTTACCAAGCCGCTCGGTTCAAGGACTGTGTGGCAATAGATCTGCCCGGGCATCCTGATGGAAAGGGAGAGAAAACCATAGAAGGGTATGCGGCATTCGTCGATGACTTGCTCATTCAAGGGAAGCTTCACGACGTCGTATTGGTAGGCCATTCGATGGGAGGAGCAATCGTCCTCGAGTTGGCTTTGAGAGCGCCAAGTTACGTCAAAGGAATCGTTCTGGTTGCAACAGGTGCCAGGTTGAGGGTGACTCCTCGAATCCTTGAAGGTATCAAAGCCGACTACATGAAGACTACAAAACTGATCGTTGACTATGCACTTTCACCCGCCGCGCCTGACTGGCTCAGGAAGACTGCTTTGAACGAGCTTCAACTAGTGCGTCCCGAAGTTGTTCTTGGAGACTTTGAGGCATGTGACAAGTTTGATCGCATGAGAGAGGTTCAGCGAATAGGATTGCCAACCCTGATCATCTGTGGATCTGAAGACAAACTAACGCCAGTCAAGTATTCGGAGTACCTCAACAGGAATATTTCAGGTTCGAGGCTTGTGGTGATTCGAGGAGCTGGTCACATGGTAACGATTGAGAGACCTGACCAGGTGAATGATGAGATCGAAATGTTCCTCAATTGCTTGGCCAAAGCCTGATCACTCTGCCTCCGATTATGGCCCCTTCAACCTTGATTGATTTCAATTCATTAGGCGGCGCCTTGAAGGGATCTCGCGATAGTACAATCATGTCAGCCAGTTTGCCTTCCGTTATGGATCCCTTCTCTTTCTCCTCGAAACTCGCATAGGCCCCGTTCACAGTGTACATGCGAAGAGCGTCGCCTACTTTCAGTCGTTCCTTTGGAAGAAATCCTCCTCTTGTGACTGCAGCCCAGATCCCCTCCAAAGGGTTTATGCGCTCGACAGGGCAGTCGGACCCCGCGGACGCTATCGCTTTTCTGAATATTGTCTTGAATGGGTATACGCATTCCTCTCTGTCCTTTCCAACTCGATCAGTCGCCCAGAAATCCGAGGTGACGAAGGCTGGCTGCACAGAGGCGATTACTCTCATATTAGCTAGTCTTTCGATTTGTTCTGAGCTGATGATAGAGGCGTGCTCGATTCGATGACGATGATCCTTTCGATGATGCCTATCTAACGCATGTTGGATAGCTTCCAGAGCTAGTTCTACGGCGTGATCGCCTATGGCGTGAATTGCTAATTGGTAGCCAGAATTGTGTGCTTTCTCTACGAGCTGACGAAATTCGTCGTCGCGATAAAGAAGAAGCCCCCTGTTACCTGGGTCGTCAGCATAGGGCTCTTTGAGCGCAGCCGTTCGGCCGCCAAGAGAACCATCAAGTAGCATCTTGATGCATCCGATCTTCAGCCAACTATCCCCAAGGCCCGTCCTGATGCCTAGGCGGATCAGACTGCCCAGAAGATCTACTGGTATTCCCATGTACACGCGGATCCCGAGCTTTCCTGTGGCACGCGCCTTCTGCAGAGCCTCTACGTAGCTTGAGTCCTTCAGGAGCGCATGCACAGTCGTCAATCCAGCCGAAAGGGCGCGACCGCTCGCCGCATGAATGGCAGTCACAAGATCGTCTATTGTGGGGGGAGGAACGTGCTGCCAAACGAGCGACATAGCTTCGTCACGTAGAACACCCGTCGGCTCTCGCGTTCCAGCCTCTTTGTCGATCTGACCTCCTAGAGGATCTGGAGTCTCATTCGTGACATTTGCGAGCTGAAGAGCCAGGCTGTTGGTCACACATACGTGGCCGCAGACTCGGTTGAGTAGAATAGGGTTTTCAGGAGAAACCTTGTCAAGGTCATGTCTGTTCGGATATCGCCTCTCCTTAAGCCTCTCTTGGTCCCACCCTCGTCCCAAGATCCACAGCCCGGGTGGACTCTTTTTGACTCTAGGCGCTACCTTTGCCTGGATCTCGGCAATAGATCGGACGCCTCTAAGGTCGATTCTCTCGAGAGAAAGGCCGTAATCGATGAAATGTATGTGCGTATCAATCATGCCAGGGACAACAGTTCTTCCGCGAAGGTCGATGACGCGGGTTCTCCTGCCCACAAGCCGCTTTACGTCAGAGTTCTTCCCCACGCAGAGAATTCTCTCTCCCTGAACGGCGACTGCTTGCGCACGTTTCACGCGTCTATCCATCGTCACGACGTTCCCGTTCATTAGCGCCAAGTCACAACCGATTCCCAGTTCTGACATAACGAGTCACGCAGCGTTCGATTCGCAGATCATAGGACGATCAGTCGTCTAAGTAAGTTATCCTTGGAACCATTCTTCGGCTTGGAGGGCTCTGGCGATTTCGGTATGCTTAAATAGGGCGTGCACACCCCCTAGCGGAACACTCGGCTTCGCAGTAACCCGAGGCTCACACAGATCGGTATGACCTTCGTGAAAAGGGATCTGCGATCCGTGATCGAAGTCAGCGGATCGGTATGCCCTGCCTCGGTTACACATTTACATTCTTGTCGCGCTGCAGCCCAAGCGGACATACCTGTGCCCAATTCCGAAGCGAACGAAATGCACGTAGGATTTCGCTCATTCCGGATGCCTCTAGCACAGGACCAAGTATGAAGATTTGAGATTTGCAAAAGCCTTTAGGCAATACTGTAAATAGCCTAGCTACTCATCTTGTAATGGAAACATGTAAACGCCTGGCGCAATCCTCCGAGAGATATGGGATACATAGCTGAGCCCGGAGTAGGCTTGAAGCATACAGGAGGGCAGGTTGAGAACCCCGTGAGAAACAGCAATGCTGCAATCAGCAACAATGATGAAAGCCAAGCTGACGCTCAGCGCAAACCCTCAGAACTGAGAGGCAAACTTCTAACCGGCCAGACAGTCCAGATAGTTCTGAGCGGCCTCATAGAGGGCTCGGTCGATAGGATAGAGCCGATTTTCAATTCTGATAGAATGCCAAGGTATGTGATCGTGGAAAACGTAGCCAGGGTTGACCCTAGCGAAGCAAGGTCACTGACGCAGGCCTGCTCTTGACGATACCTAGTGTTTCGGATCGAGCTCGGACGTTTGCGACTGCGCACGGGCTAGTTGTGATCGAAGGAAGAAACGCCAACGAAGCGGCCGTCAGGTTGGGAGATTTCGTCAAGACATTGTGATTGGAAGAAGTGACAGATTGAGTCTAGAAAAGACTAGAAAGATAACGTTTGGGTCCACCATTTCAGAGAGCTTTGCCGTTGGCAAACAATTGGATGAGAGATTCCTGAACAATGTTGCTGAATTTTGGAGAGAGAAAAACCTCTCGATCAAGAACAAGACGTTGGCGAGACCATCTCAAGGAGAGACCGTCATCGGAACTCTAGTTGTTGAGGGAGGAACGATATGGACGATTGACTTCGACCTGTACAGGAAGAAGGTCTCTGTAAGCATGGTCGGAGCTGATGAGACCGTCGAGGTTTTCGCCCACATGGAACTAATTGGAGGGTTCATGTCAGCGAGAGACAAGCAGAGAGCGATGGATATTTTTCAGGCATTTCTGGATCGACTGTCTCAGTAGTCGAAATGACGTTTCGAGATCAGAGCCTGAAGACCCACAGGTCTTTTCACCACAACTTCTATCACGCTAGCTTTGGCGATGTCCGACGAAGGAAGTCGGCATCTGACTAGGAATCAATGCCTTCCCACTAATGTCAGCTGCTTTCGGGTGGAGTCTCAGCGGGCGGAGAAGCACCAAGACACATTTGTGGCGGGCCCGGCGGGAGTTGAACCCACGACTCCCGGGTCGCTTCCAAGCTTGGTAAAAGCTTCACCGACAAGAGCTCCTTCAACGGGAGCCCACATATCACCGGTGCTCTACCTATTCAGGACCCACTTGGATCTGGCTGAGCTACGGGCCCGTCGAAAAGGAAGAACGAGGAGCAACCAATAAAACCTTTGTGGCACGATCAATAATCTCAGATGATATCAGCAAGCCATCGACAAGTGTCAATCACGTGCTCGCCGCAGTAGATGGTGAGATTACTACTCAAGAAAGATGTTCCACTCTTGTGAACAACTTATTAGATCGCGGCCATAAAAATACAGACTCGGGGCCCGTAGCTCAGTCCGGATGGAGCGGTAGACCCCAGCGCCGAACCTCCTATCCTGCCCTGGCGAAAGCTAAAGGTCCGGGGTTCAAATCCCCGCGGGCCCGCCATCCTTATGCGATCAATGACGTGAATTCTATGTATATGGCATTTCCCTGGGTGGCGAGAATTGGAATCAGGGCCTGTCCATCACTCTGCAAGAGTTCGGATGAACGATTGCGCAAATATTCGAGGTGAGGACTGTAGCCATCCATTCGTCGTGAGAAGATAGACAGTGCATGTCAGATCTCTCCTTTCCAAACCGTTCGTGGCGCGAAGTCTTTGTTGATCCTCAAGGCAACTGAGCATAACCTCTTCCTCGATGGAAGAGATCCGTGACGTAGACTGTACTCCCCTCAACTGAGTACACTGCTCGATAGTCGCCGATTCTGAGCCGAAACAGATCTTCCCTTCCTCGTGTTCCCTTTAACCTCACTATGTCGGCACCTGCTCTTGGCTTGTAGGGATCAGTTTCGAGAACGCGTAGTCCTCGAACCACTCTTGATCTTTCCTTCCGACTCATCCTTGAGAGAGTCTTGGCAACTGTGCGATGAACCTTCACATGATAAGGCATTAGATTTCGTCCAGGGCTATGAACGCCTCTCTGTCCTTGAGGCGCTCATATTGCTTCTCCATGAACCCTTCGTATTCAGCTATGGACATCAGCCGCCTCAGTATCTGGTCGTAGGTCTCCCCCTTCCTTCCAAACAATCGTAGACGTTCCCTTGTTTCCTTCTCTACCAAGATCGTTGTAGCCACTCAAGACCCCGCCATGTCCGGCGTCTATAAGTTGCTTATAGTCTCTTATAACGGCTCGGTTCTCTCCTGCAATCTCGACTGACGTTAGTAGACATGACACAGAACTCGAGATCTTGCGGATAGAATCTCAGTTCAAATCATCATCATGAGCTTTCGAATCATGGAACCAATTCTGCCCCGAAAACCATCGAGTCCCCGCGGGCCCGCCACAAATAGATGTGCACACTCCTTCAATTGCCATTACAACAACCACTTCCGGGATCCCCAACACTCGAAAGAAGGTCTGGAACGTTTCGGACACCTCCCATGTTCCAGCCCTTCTCCGAACGAGCAAGATAGGACTATACGAGAGAACTGCAATGTTGTGGAGCGACTTTGGAAATGAAGCTGTACGCCGGTATCGAAGGAGGAGGCACAAGGACCACATGTGTGATAGGCGACGAGACTGGAAAATTGTTAGGAGCAGGGTGTGGAGGCCCCTCCAACTATCTCACTGTGGGGATAGAAAAGACGAAGCGCTCCCTCCGGGAAGCGTTTCACGGAGCTCTGAGAAAAGCGAGCCTTGAACAGCCACTCGAGGCCGTCTGCGCTGGCCTTGCAGGGGTTGGCCTTTCCCCTCAGCCGCCTGAGATTGAAACAGCGGTACGGGAAGTCACCAAATCTGGAAGGGTTATCATCAAGAGTGACGGCTACGTTGCTCTATATGGAGCCTTCGCTGGAACGCCCGGTATGATTCTGGTGTCGGGAACTGGATCTGTCGCGATGGGAATCGGCAGGAACGGGGAATTCGCGAGGGTCGGCGGGTGGGGGCACATACTTGGAGATGAGGGAAGCGGATTTCACATAGCCCTTGAAGGAATGCGGGCTGTGGCGAGATCTCATGATGGCTTGTTGCCCTTGACTGAACTGACCAAGAAGGCTCTCTGTTTTCTTGGATTAGAACGAGTTGAAGAGTTGGTGAAGATCTTCTACTTGGAATCCATCGGAAAAGAGCGTCTGGCCGCCTTCTCAAAGGAAGTTGTGGAAGCAGCGGCTGGAGGCGACAAGGTAGCGCTCAAGATAATCTCTTCGGAGAGTAGAGCGTTGAAGGAAATGGTGAGAGTTCTAAAGGCAAAGCTTTCGCTTGGTAGTCCGAGACTGGCTCTATCCGGAGGCCTCTTCCTAGGTTCGGAATCGTTCAGGAAGAGGTTCATCGAAGAGTTGGCCAACGAGGCCGAGGTAGTCAGACCCTTATTTGGTCCCGCTACAGGTGCCTTCATGCTTGCCCTGACCTCTTCTGCGATTGAGCTGACTGCAGGCGTTATGGAAAATATTCGCTCTTCTGAAGTGACCTTGCTCCTGGACGAGAACTCAACATCTCATGAACGCTAGGAAAGAACTCAAAATGAAATCTACAACTCCTTCTGGATTTCGTTGATGACAATTTCTCTTTCACGTCGATTCTCCATGTCTCTGAGCTTGACGAATCCTTTCTCCAGTTCCTTCTTTCCAACAATAACGACATAAGGTATCCCAACCGAATCTGCATATTCCAGTTGCTTCTCCAGACTTCTGTCCTTCAAGTCGAAGCCAGTCGAGACTCCAGCCTGCCTAAGCCTTGCCACAATCTCCCATGTCTTTGGGCGCACATCCTGAGTCGCAGAGGCGACGAACACTTTCGGTGTCTGAGGTTGCTTGGGATACAATGAGGATCTCTCGAGGGAGATCATCAGTCGCTCTATTCCGCCTGCAACCCCGGTCGCTGGAAGATCTCGTTTCCCATAGATAGCACATAGCCTGTCATATCTGCCTCCTCCGAAGATAGACCCTATGTCTTCACCGCCCTTGTCATAAGCTTCAAAGACAATCCCATCATAATATCCGATTCCCCGAACGACTCCTAGATCATAAGTGCACCTGTCCGTTCTGCCGAAAGCTTTCAGAGCATCTGCCAATCTTGTCAACTCGTTTTGCGCTACTTCAGCTTCGCCATGACCAAACATTCTGGGAAGCTCAGAAAGAACCTTTTCGGGCCTCCCTTTCAGCACGCAAAGCCCCCTGATGGCCTCAATCTGTTTTTCGGACAGGCCAACATTCTGAAACTCTTCATTGATTTGGCTTGAAGGTACTCTTGACAGCTTGTCTATAGCGATCAACGTCCGCTCGATCTGTACTTGGTTCTCGACCTGGACCTTCCGAAGAAAGGCTTCTACGAGCTTTCTGTTGTTGATTCGGACCTCATAGTCTCCTAAACCGACGCTTTCTAAGACATCCATGCCTACGCAGATCGCCTCGGCGTCGGCCAAAGGATCTGCGCTACCGAATATCTCTGCGTCCCACTGGCGAAAGTGCCTATACCTAGCGAACTGAGGCTCGTCATATCGCCAAGAATCGGCTATGGCACACAGCTTGATGGGCTCAGGAAGATCAAACCTATTCGCGACCATCCTTGCCATTCCGACGGTGAGGTCGAATCTTAGGCCGAGGTTCCTTCCCGCCTTGTCCTTGAACCAGTATATCTCCTCCCTTATTTGCGGGCCCGACTTTGCCTCAAGAGTTTCTAGGTGCTCCATCGGTGTCGGCTCCATCATCCTGAATCCATACCGTTGAAGCACACGGAGTATGTTGGCTTCAACCCAAGCCCGCTTCGCCATCTCTTGCGGCTCGGTATCCTTCATTCCTCTCGGCACAGAGAAGGATCTTGACATGCGTGTCGCCTCTTCTGTGTGTAGCGTTATCTCAACCGTGGAATAAGGTGACATGTTCGGCTTAACTGTGTTTCCCAGCAATCAAGGCCAGAGCTGACGAGGTACGAGTAGCGGTAGAACGCCTCGAAACATGTTTATTCATGAAACGCGCTACGGGAAGACGGGATGCTAAGCAATGCCCAAAAAAGTCGCGTTAGATTGGCTGGAAAGAAACGAAAAAAGAATAGTCGCTGTTGGCGACAGGATATGGGAGTTGGCAGAGGTTGGCTTGCAGGAGTATCAGTCTTCGAAGCTTCTGACCGAAGAACTGCGCAATGCCAGATTCAAAGTTAGCCTTGGAGTCGCAGGGATGCCCACAGCCTTCGTCGCCTCCTACGGATCCGGAAAGCCCGTCATTGGGATATTGGCCGAATATGACGCGTTACCAGGAATCTCCCAGAGGGCCCAACCAACGCACGAGCCGCTAAAGAAAGGAGCACCAGGACACGGCTGCGGCCATAATCTTTTCGGCGCCGGAAGCACAGGAGCGGCTCTGGCTATCCGTGAAGCAATAGAAAAAGAGAACCTACAAGGCACCGTGAAACTGTTTGGTTGTCCCGCCGAGGAAACCTTGGTAGGCAAGGTCTTCATGG
>CAZGZF010000006.1:0-3778 GCA_964529995.1 uncultured Candidatus Bathyarchaeia archaeon | reverse complement strand
GTGAAACTGTTTGGTTGTCCCGCCGAGGAAACCTTGGTAGGCAAGGTCTTCATGGTCAGGGACGGCTTGTTCAATGACGTCGACATCACGTTGTCGTGGCATCCATCAAGCTACAACTCGGCTTGGATGTCATCGTCAAACGCGCTGAACTCCGTGAAATTCAATTTCCATGGAATGTCATCGCATGCAGCAGCTGACCCGGAGAGAGGCAAGTCAGCTCTAGACGCTGTTGAACTCATGAACGTCGGCGCCAACTACCTTCGTGAACACATCAGCGAAAAGGCCCGTTTACACTACGTCATTCCTCATGGGGGCGGAGAGCCAAACGTGGTGCCGGACTATGCGCAGGTCTGGTATTACGTGAGGGCGCCGAAGCGGAATGAGGTGGAAAGGATCTACAATCGCGTAGTGAACATAGCAAAAGGCGCATGCCTGATGACAGATGCTACGATGGACCTTGATTTTCTCGTGGGATGTTATGAGATGTTACCCAACAGAGCTCTAAGCGATCTAATGATCAGGAAGATGAGAGAAATAGGGCTTATGAAATGGTCCGAGGAAGAACTCAGATTTGCAAAGAAACTTGCCGAGTCCATGACACCAGAGGAAAGGAAGGACGCCATTCTGAAGTCAAGGATGCCGAATAAGGAGGAGAAAGTGGACAAGCTCCTCGACGATGCGATAGATGATCCTGAGGATGAGAAGGAAGTGATGGCGGGGTCCACAGACGTAGGCGATGTGAGTTGGGTCACGCCCACGGCCAACCTAGTGACTGCGACCTGTGTACTTGGAATGCCAGGCCACTCGTGGCAGGAGACGGCAACATCAGGAATGAGCATAGGGCACAAGGGCATGATCTTGGCCGCCAAAACCCTTGCCCTGACAGGGATCGAACTTCTCACGAACCCCGATGAGTTGAGGAAGGCCAGAGAGGAATTCGAGGCAAAGACAAAAGGATTCGCATACAGGAGTCCTCTGCCTCCAGGCAAGGGACCGCCGCTAGATCAGTTGGCCCACTAAGAGAAACCATTCACAGTCTTGGATAGCCTGTTAAAGGCCTCAGTCTTAGGGCGAGACGTAGTTCGCAAAATCATCTTAGTGATAGCTGACCCAACGTGTAGTAGACAATGTCAGTCCTTCTGTCTATGACGGCAAGAACAAGCTCCTTCTTCTCACCGATAGCCATCCTCAGAAGTTTCTGCAGCCGTTCAATACTTGCCTCTCGGCCCTCGTAGACGATCGATACTAGCCTCCTTACCGCACCCTTGCCGTATATCTCAAAGTCAACGGCTTCGTCCTCCCTGACAATGTATCCCCGATCCCGAAGATCGCGGTAGACAAGGTACTTCATCCAGACCTCAGGCTTACCCTTGGAGAGCCGTCTAACGAGATCCGCGAACCCAACTTGCCCACTGGTCACTGTTTCGAGAACAGTGGTTCTCTTCTTGTCGGCTAGGTAGATGGCCTCCAGGACGGAGAAGTATATCCTCTTCCCCCTTAGGGTCCCAAACCCTCTCTCTCGAAGTTCCGCAGGGATATCCGAAAGAGGGACCGATACTCTATTGTTGGCAAGATATGCTTGGACAGCCTCGGGTTTGCTGGTTTCCATTCTAATCAGTCAAAGAGAAATGCGTAAGAACCCTAAAATCTTTGGTGTGAGGAGGTCAGTGACCATATGTCTCTGAAGAGTCACCATCCACTAGAAGGCGTTGCAAGAGTCTTGAGGACCATCGAACTAAGGAAGGGAGCAGTCGTCACGATCGATCAGACCAAGCTCCCTTCTCGTCACGTGAAGATGAGACTGAGAAGCTGCGAAGAAATCTGCCGTGCGATTCAGAAAATGAAGATTAGAGGAGCTCCTCTGATAGGCACGGCCGCGGGCTACGCGTTAGCTCTCACGGCATGTCGGAGTAGATCCACAACTGCTGCCCGGATGATCGGCGAACTGGGGCGATCGGCTGAAATGGTCATGAGGACCAGGCCAACCGGAGTAAATCCAAAATGGGCTGTTCAAAGAATTCTGAAAGGGGCACGCTCTTTCGACGAAGTAGAGGATTTGAGATCATTCGTCGTAAGCGAAGCAGACGCGATACGTGACGAAGATATTCACAACAACATTCTCATAGGAAAAAACGGGGCGCCTCTCCTCGAAGATAGAGACACAGTTCTAACACACTGCAATGCTGGAGCGCTAGCCACAGCCGGCTATGGGACAGCCCTGGGAGTAGTCCGAGCAGCACTTGAGGAAGGAAAGAGAATCAAGGTGATAGCGACGGAAACGCGTCCTCTTCTCCAAGGAGCAAGACTAACGGCTTACGAACTCGCCAAGGAGCGCATACCCGTCACACTAATCACAGACAACATGGTTGGGTACGTAATCCAAAAGAAGCTTGTCAATAAGGTGATTGTGGGAGCAGACAGAATTCTGCGCACGGGCCATGTTGCCAACAAGGTAGGAACCTATACGATTTCCGTCGTAGCCAAGGAACATCGGATTCCCGTATTCGTGGCGGCTCCCCTGTCAACCTTTGACTTCGAAGAATCAGTGGAATCCGTTGTAATAGAGCATCGAGGAGAAAGAGAAGTTCTATTTCTAGCAGGAAAGAGGATCGCTCCCAAAGGCGTAGGTGCCCTTAACCCTGCGTTCGACATCACCCCCCCAGAAAACATCACCGCCATCATTACAGAGAAGGGTATTCTGTCTCCCCCCTACGAAACGGCCATAAGAACGCTGAATGAGCCTACTTGTCTGTCTTAGCGGGCGGCTATCCGGCTGAGGGCTTCCTAGTCTTTCTTGGGAGCTCCAAGGCGATCTCAGTTGGACAGTTGCTTGCTACTTCACCGATGCATGATTTCCATTCAGCTCCGATTGCGGTCAAAGCGTAGAGCCCGGTTACCTCCGCCCTAGCCTTCTGAACTATTCGAACCAAGGCCTTCTGAGTCTCTCCGCTGTCGATTACGTCATCGACAATGAGGACGCAGTCATTCCTCTTTATGGCATCTCTAGGCACGAAGAGGCTGTGGACAGTAGCTGTCTTGCCGGGAACGAAAACCTCCTCGATGAACTCTCTGACACCTATCTCCCTCGTCTGCTTTGCTATGACCAATCCAACACCAAGTCTATGAGCCACGAGTGTTGCGAGAGGAACACCATCTACGGCAGCGGTTAGCACCTTTGTGACTCTTTTCCCTGCGAAGGCGTTGATTGCCTGCTGTACGGCTCTCTCCAAGAGCATAGGATCAGATATGATGGCTGTGTTGTCGAAGTAGTCATCGTCGTCGAACTTCATTCTCTTCTGGAGTTCAACCTCAAGCCTAAGGACCTTCTGAAGTATCTTGTTCATCTCTTTTGCGCGTGCTATTGTTGGCAGCACGTGGCCCTTCACGTACCGGCTGAGGACGGTTTCGGGAAGACCTATTATCTGAGCCAGCTCACGGTACGTGTAGTAGTTCTTCGCAAGATTCAACAGGTCTATGGTTCCAAGTTTGTACTTGAGATCGAAGATGCGGGAGCTCGTTTTTGACACAATCCTACTATTATCAGCTTCGTGCCTATGTCTATAAGACCTTCGCTTTCCCTTAGCTCGAATGTGACGTATACACACAGCTCATATAATCATTTGATCTGCACTCGATGCCCTCGCTAAATCTCTAAACACAAAGGTGATAATCCAAGCAGTAGCCAGCTCGAGAACTTGTCTTCAACCCAACGCACAGACCCGTCTGGCAATGTCTCCCCGCAACGACAATCATCAGGCTCGCCTCTCAGGACGACAAA
>CAZGZF010000005.1:19544-35309 GCA_964529995.1 uncultured Candidatus Bathyarchaeia archaeon | reverse complement strand
TGTTCCGCTATCAGTGCGTTCAAAAAGAAGGTTTGGGACAAGAGTCAGCCTCAGACAAGCCATATGCACAGACAACAGAGGTCGGGAAACTTGGTGCGATACTGCGATCGATGCGGAAGACCATTAATCTCAGAGTCAAGATACTGCGAAATCTGCGGAAAATCCATAGCAGATGTTGAACAGAAGGCGCTTCCCCAATCGGCACGTCGAAGCTCAGGCATATTTCCTCGACTTCTGAAGTACATGGTCAAGTACTGGCCCGCAGTCTTGCTGGCTATGTCCTGCGTTGTGGCGGTCACATATCTGAACGTGATAGTTCCACTCATAGTCAGGGACGTAGTGGACAAGGTGCTCGTCCGCAATATGTATGATCAGCTTCCTTGGCTCTCACTCTCCATAATCCTAGTCGCAGCCCTCAGATCCGTTGTCTCGTTCACGCAGAGATACAGCCAGCAGTATATTGGCCAGAAAGTTGTCTTCGATCTGAGAAACAGCCTGTTCAGATCTCTCGAGGAGAAGTCCTTCAGCTTCTACGACCAAGCTCAGACAGGCCAATTGATGTCAAGAGTCACCAGCGACGTAGAACAGGTGAGAGCACTGCTTGCCTGGTGGCTCGAAACACTGGTCGCCTCAATTCTGACAGTTGGAAGCGTCATCTTCGTAATATCAACGATTGACCTCAACTTGGCTCTACTCTATCTTGCAACAGCACCACTCGTCCTCTTGGCAGCTTACAGCTTCTCTAAGAGGATCAGACCGCGCTTTGCATTGACGAGGGAAATCTTCGGCGAAATAACCTCTGTCATTCAACAGACAATAGTTGGGACCAGGGTTGTGAGGGCGTTCGCCCAAGAAGAACATGAGGCTAAGAAGTTTGAGGTTCCGCACGGCAAGTTCTTGAAGACCAATCTCGAGATCTGGCGCTACCGCTCCATGTTCATGCCCTTCATGGCTTTCACGTTGAGTTTGGGAACAGCCTTGGTCTACTGGTATGGGGGAGGAGTCGTAATTCGGGGGAATATGACAGTTGGTTCCCTTGTGGCTTCAGCCGCCTACTTGGCGATGCTAGTTATGCCCGTCCGATTCATGGGGTTTCTGATAACGTTCTATCAGCAGGCAATCACTGGCGCGGAGAGAATCTTCGAGATAATGGATGCGAAATCAGAGGTTGAAGAGAGACCTAACGCCGTCGAGCTCCCGCCGATGCAGAACCAGATTGCATTCAAGGACGTTTCCTTCGAATACGCTTTCGGTAAGAAAGTCCTCGACAAGATCAATCTAGCAGTTAACGCTGGCGAGATAATCGCACTTCTCGGCGCGACTGGATCAGGCAAGAGCTCTCTGATTCATCTGATCCCAAGATTCTACGACGTGACCGAAGGAAGCATAACGATAGACGGATATGACATAAGAGACGTGAAGCTTAGGTCCCTGAGACAACAAATTGGAATAGTCCTTCAGGAAACATTTCTATTCTCCGCGTCGATCAAAGAAAACATATCCTACGGCAAGCCAGACGCAACAGACGAGGAGATTGAACGAGTAGCGAAGGTTGCCGGTGCACACGACTTCATAATGTCGCTCCCGGATAAATATGAAACTAGGGTTGGCGAAAGAGGAATCACACTCTCAGGCGGCCAACGGCAGAGAATTGCCATAGCGCGCGCCCTCCTTCTCAATCCTCGCATACTCATATTTGACGATTCAACCTCCAGCGTCGATGTTGAAACAGAGCATGAGATCCAGCAAGCCCTCCAAACTCTGCTAAAGAACCGTACCACGTTCATAATTACGCAGAGAGTATCGACGATAAAGAACGCAACGAGAATCGTAGTTTTCGAGAACGGGCAGATTGTCGAAGAAGGAAGCCACGAAGAGCTACTCGCACGAGATGGGATCTACGCAAAGATCTACCGCACACAGTTCAAGGAGCAGGAGGAGCTCCTAGAGGCTCAAGTCATACAACGAAGGAGCGACTAGACAAATGGCTCACTGGCACGTCTCAGACCTACTCGGACAAGAAAAAGCAGAGAGAAAGGTACCGGACCTAGTCCTCTTGAAACGTATGAGCACATACGTCCTTCCATTCAAGACGCAGCTGATAGCCAGCATCATCTTTCTCTTCATTACAGCGGCAACAAACTTGGCAGGACCCTATATTCTCAAAGTGGCGATTGACAAATACATCACTGCAAGTGATCTCACCGGTTTAACCAATATCGTGCTCGCATATGTCGCCATAAACCTAGTCAACCTTGTCTCAAGTCAAAGACAACTGTACCTAATGTCGGGCATAGGTCAGAGAATAATCTACAAGCTCAGAGAAGAAGCGTTCTCTCATCTCCAAAGGCTTTCGCTGAAGTTCTACTCGGAGAATGTGACCGGTAGCGTTGTGTCAAGGATAACAAACGATGTGGATTCACTTCAAGAACTGTTGACTTCAGGCATCCTCACAGTAATAAGCGATATCGTCACCATTATCGGGATTTTCATTGTAATGGTCTGGATGAGTCTGCAACTGACTGCCGTGTCAATGTTGATAGTGCCCATGCTTCTCGGGCTCATTTACATCTTCCAGAGGAAGGCGAAAAGCGCGTATCTGGCAACCAAGCAGAGGATGGCGGGGGTAACGGCCAAACTCGCTGAGAGTATTATGGGGATGCGGGTCATACAATCGTTCACACGTGAATCGGACCAACAACAGGCGTTCGGCCAGGTCAACATTGAGAATCTTCAAGCGAATCTACTGGCGGCAAGGCTATTCGCGATATTTCCCGCAAGCGTCGAGATGATATCTGCTGTAGGAACTTGCGTTGTGCTCTGGTACGGTGGCCTTCAGGCCGCTTTTGGCGCACTCACCATAGGCACAATCGTTGCTTTCATGTCTTACCTCACGATGTTCTTCCGACCACTGCTGACTCTGAGCATATTCTACACGAACTTCCAGTCCGCCATGGCTGGGGCTGAGAGAATATTCGAACTAGTCGACGCACCCGTAGAAATAGCAGAGAAGAGCGATGCGATTGAACTCCATACCTTGAAGGGGGAAATAAGTTTCGAGAACGTTTCATTCGGCTACGACCCAAGACTCTTGGTCTTGAGCCACATAGACCTCAAGATCGCTCCCAACGAGACCTTGGCCATTGTAGGCCCAACAGGCGCCGGCAAGACTACTGTCATAAATCTTGTTTGCAGATTCTACGATCCAACATCTGGATCAATCAAAGTTGACGGGTACGATCTTCGAGACATCAAACTCCAGTCGCTCCACAGGCAGATCGGCCTCGTTCTCCAAGAACCCTTCCTCTTCTCAGAATCAGTAAAGGAAAACATAAGGTACGCGAGTTCAGAAGCATCAGATGAAAAAGTGGTCGAGGCAGCGAAAGCCGTAGGAGCACACGACTTCATACTAAGGCTGCCTGAAGGTTACGAGACAATTGTCCGAGAAGGTGCTACGAACCTGTCGATTGGGCAGAGGCAACTCATATCCTTCGCTAGAGCGCTCCTGGCCGACCCGCGAATCCTAATAATGGATGAAGCCACTTCAAGCGTCGATCCCTACACAGAGCTGTTGATCAGGCAGGCGTTAGAGAAGCTCCTGAAGAGCCGAACCGCCCTCATAATCGCGCACCGGCTATCAACGGTGAGAAACGCTGACCGGATAATAGTGCTAGATGAAGGAAGAATAGTTGAAGAAGGCACACATGACCAACTGATTTCGAAGAAGGGCCTCTACGCACGGTTGTATGAGATGCAGTTCAGAGAGCCGGAAGGACTAGTAGCGCAAGAGGCAAAGGCTCCAAAAGCTGCAAGAGATCTTCACACTGGCTGAAGCAGCCTCTTTTCGCCCTCCAACTTCTTGATGTCTGTGATGTCTTCGGAAACCTCTAAGCATCCCAAGTATCTGCCCTCTCTATCTCTAACTGGAAAATACCGTATGAATATCATCCGGCCTTTCATTTGAATCCAGAACTCCGCGACATCTCTCCTTCCGCTCTTGAATTCGCTCAGGATCTGATTCACTGGTCCCAGACTCTTAGGAGGATGACAGTTCTGAACTTTCTTACCAATGACCGCAGGCGTCCGGACGAAGATTCTCTTTCCGTCACGATTGTAGTATCTTACCGTGTCCTCGCTGTCTACGAAGCTAATGTCGACTGGGAGAGCCTCAAGAATGCCTTCCAACTGCTCGTTCGAAAGGTTCCCTGTCATCATCTTCGCCAGGCTCGATAGAGCCCCAATGCACATAAAGAGCTTTTTCTCGAAACCGGCGCTTGATCTGTAACGCGGAAGGGTGCCACAAGCTTGCATCTGCTGCGACAAGCACCGTGACGGACTGAGTTCCGACTGATATGTCAAGTAACGTAGTGCTTCAGAAGAGACTTCGAGTGGAACAACAGAAGGGAACTATTGAGGAATACCTACTCTCAGATGCGACACGCTCACCTGAACACCAGAACGGGGCAAGGCGCCAACCTCATTACTTGGTCGGCGACGCTCCCCACGATCAGTCTTCTCAGGCGACTGTACCCTCGCGACGCGATGATTATCAGGTCAAACTTCTCCCGCTCTACCATGTTGATTACGGCTTCCGTTGGTGACCCGACCTCGATTCTCGACGATGCTGAAACATCTTCATCAGCAGCTTTCTTCCTGCATTCTTCTGGAATCTTGGCGCTAGCCACCTTCTGCTTTTCTATGTCGCTAGGAGCAGACGTGGGTGGCATATTCACGACATATACGAATGTGAGAGAACATCCTATCTTCTTCGCAAAGCCTATCGCGTACGCGACGAGCCCATCCATGTATGGTGAGCCATCAACTGGGACTAGAGCCTTCTGAAACATGATGTTACTCCACACCTACGAGTCTTATCCGGCGAACAATAAGCCTTTCCTCACGAGATGCTGCATCTGAGGGGCCTTTCTATCCGCGAACAATCAGAACTGGACAGGGGGCGTTGTGGGCGACTGTCTCGCAAACACTCCCCAACAACAGGTTTGCGATCTTGCTTACTCCTCTCGCTCCAATCACTATCAGAGAGAACGCTTTCTCCTGTGCAACTCTGACTATTCTATGACCTGCATTCCCAAAATCCGTTTCGAGAATCGTATCGGCCTTGCAGCCTTGACTCTCCACAATCTTTCGGGCCATTTCCAGAATCCTTGCTCCCGCCTGCTCTAAGGGGGTAGGATCGATAGGCACGCCTGGCTCCATGGAAGCTGGCAGGATCACAACGTGAATCAAGGTCAAGGTTCCTCCAATGATCTTAACTAGATCACAGGCGAATCTGACGTTCCTTTCCATGACCTTCGAACCATCAATAGGAACCAGGATATTCTCAACCACGGTCGTTGACTCCGACTTTCTGAAAACAGACTCGTCTAATAAGAGTTGCCGAAAACTCGAAGCAGCATCCCAGATAAGTATTTAATAGCGTTGGCGAGCATCCCCTCGCGATGATTCGAATAAGAGGAATAAGAAGCACGATCCCTTTCACTGACCCAGTATGACTCCCCAGACAATAGAAATTCCTTCTTCCAGATCGGAACACTGCTCTTCGTTCTCTCAACAGCCTCGATCAGCGCCGGAAAGACATCCTTTCTAGATTTGCCGGCAACCAACACGGCCATTATGAGGTCGCCTACTTCCAACTTTCCTACAACGTGATGTATGTGAACGTCAACAATCCCAGCTCGGTTAGAGATGTCATCAGTTATAGAAGCCATCGCCTCCTCGGCCTTCCGTTCATAGGACTCTAGTTCCAAGTGTGAAACAGGCTGGCCGTCAGCAGAACTACTCCGCGTAACTCCAATGAATATTCCTATTCCCCCAACATCGCCAAAGCGCTTGTGAGTCTTAACTTGCTCGACAAGATCCTGTAGGCTAAGTTCACCTTTAGTGTGGATACCTACTCTTCCTTTCAGGGCAACTCTCCCTCCACTTTCACGTTTCCAAGATTTGCACGAATAGGAAGTTCTAGTAAGCATACGGTTTTATAGGTATGCGATAATTCTGGCATCGCTTCGAATCGAGATGGACGCAGTCGAAAGACCCCGACAAGGTTGAAAGGGTGGAAAGACCGTCTACGTTGAAGGATCTCAAGCTACGGTGGTGAGAGGGCGCTGGCAACAGCTCGAAAGCCGCTTTCTCCTCAGCACAAGCTAAAGATCCTCGAAGTTGACATCATCACTGTTCCGGACAGATGCAAAGGCTGCGAACTGTGCATTGAGCTGTGTCCGAAGGACGTGCTTGACCACGATCCAAAGCTCAACGTGCATGGCGTCCACCCACCAGTCGTGGTAAACGAAGACGACTGCGTCGGATGCGGCCTATGTGAGCAGATATGCCCCGACCTAGCCATCTTCGTGCGGAAGAAGGAGGAAGACAAATGTTGAGAAGAGACGTGCTGAGCGGTGCCCACTTCACTCAAGGAGACATTGCATGTGCGGAAGGCGCTATCGCCGCTGGTTGCAGGTTTTTTGCAGGCTACCCGATTACACCAGCTACTGAGGTGGCCGAACACATGGCGAGGAGGCTACCTGAGGTAGGAGGTGTCTACCTTCAGATGGAAGACGAGATTGGCTCCGTCGCCGCCATAATCGGCGCCTCATATGGCGGAGTCAAATCCATGACTGCAACTTCTGGCCCGGGGTTCAGCCTCATGCAGGAGAACATTGGACTCGCGGTTATGACTGAGGCTCCGATCGTAATCGTTGATGTAATGAGGGGAGGCCCAAGTACTGGTCAGCCGACGAAGGGAGGACAACAGGACATAATGCAGGCCAAGTGGGGTTCCCATGGAGATTATGAGATCATCGCGCTCGCACCTTCTTCAGTGCAAGAAACGTTTGACCTGACTCTCCACGCGTTCAACCTAGCAGAACGATACAGAACTCCCGTCTTTGTAATGATTGATGAGGTCATAGGCCATATGAGAGAGAGACTTGTCATCCCAACTCCAGACGAGATCGAGATCATCAACAGAAAGAAACCAAATGTGCCTCCGGATCGATACAATCCCTTTCAACCAGACGAAGATCTCGTTCCGCCAATGGCGGTCTTCGGAGAAGGGTACAGATTCTATGCAACAGGACTCACACATGATGAGACGGGACATCCGCAAACCGACAGCGCCGAAGAACAATCAGAACTTGTAAGAAGATTGTGCGAGAAGATAAGGAGAAACAGAGATGCAATAGTCCAAGTCAAGAGGCTTCTTCTAGACGATGCGGACGTATGCCTAATCGCTTACGGAACCGTAGCCAGATCTGCGGTAGCAGCAGTAACACGCGCCAGAAAGCAAGGAATAAAGGCCGGGTTCCTAGGACTGACGACATTGTGGCCGTTTCCAGACAGGGAAATCGAAGCCATTGCAAGCCAAGTCGACAGAATCATAGTCGCCGAAATGAATTACGGCCAGATCGTCCGAGAAGTCGAACGAAGATTCGACTTCCGTAAGATAACCTTCGCGCCGAAGCTGGGAGAAGATCCTCACACACCTGAAGAGCTTCTCATGCACCTAGCGGGGAGAGAAAAATGATCCAAGAAACTCATCCCATAGAGAAGTCCACACGTAAGGGAATGATCCCGCATATTTGGTGCGCCGGTTGCGGTGACGGCATCATTCTCAGCGAGTTTGTCCGCGCTTTGGATGACCTGAAAATGAACTGGGACAAGGTCGTCGTAGTGTCCGGGATAGGATGCATAGGCAGGATATCTGGATACGTCAACCTAGACGGTTTTCACACTACTCACGGACGACCCATCGCTTTCGCCGTAGGACTGAAAGCTACTAGACCGGACCTGAAGGTAGTGGTGATAAGCGGGGATGGAGACTTGTTTGCGATTGGCGGAAACCACTTCATCCACGCAGCCCGAAGAAACATCGACATGACTGTGATTTGTTCAAACAATTTCAACTATGGAATGACTGGCGGACAGTCCGGACCTACAACCATACTCGAAGACAAGACTACGACGACACCATATGGCAACATCGAACACCCTTTCAACCTTGTCCACCTGGCCGCTGCTTCGGGAGCTGTCTACGTGGCTAGATGGACGACAGTCCACGTTCGAAGAATAAGGGAATCCATCGCCAAGGCATTGGCGAAGAAGGGGTTCACCTTCATAGAGGTGATCACGCCCTGCCCCGAACAGTACGGTAGAAGAAACAAGATGCCGGACCCGATGGATCAGTTCAACTGGCTTAAGGAAAAGAGCGTCATTCAACACTTCATCGACCCTCTCAAGGCGGAGATAGGGCCAGATAAGATCGTCGTAGGAGAGTTTGTCAATGTCGACAAGCCCGAGTACACAGACCTCTTGAGAAGCCAGATGATGACGATCCAAGGAAGGCTTGATCAGGAAGGTAGGTTGACCAGTGCCCCGATATGAGATTAGACTTGGAGGACTTGGCGGCCAAGGCATAGTCCTTGCAGGAGTCGTACTGGGTACAGCTGCAGCAATCTTTGATGGAAAAGAGGCGACGCAAACTCAGTCATACGGGCCGGAAGCGAGGGGAGGTGCCTGCAAATCTGAGATTGTCGTCTCAGACAGCGAGATTGACTATCCGAAGGTCGAGCAACCCGACCTTGTTGGAATGATGTCTCAAGAGGCATTTGACAAGTACGCGGGCGATGTGAAGCCCGGGGGAACTGTGATCTACGATCCCGATATGGTCCAAGTGGCCAAGCCGATAAAGAATGTGAAAATCTATGCGGTTCCCACGGTGAGGATGGCAGAAAAAATCGGGAAGAGGATTGTCGCGAATATGGTCATGATTGGAAGCGTAACCGCAGCGTCGAAGATCCTTGATCCAAAATCTGTGGAAAAGGCGATAGTCCGCTTCGTGCCAAGAGGAACCGACAAGCTTAACCTCGCTGCCTTCAAGGCGGGCTACGATTACACACAGAACCTGGCGGAGACAACGAATGCCTGACCAACCCAGAATAGGAGTCTACCTATGCCACTGCGGAACCAACATAGCGGGAGTCATCGACATCAAGAAGCTTCTGGCCTATGCAGAGACTCTTCCCAATGTTGTCGTGGCAAAGGACTATACGTACGTGTGCTCGGACCCAGGTCAACAGCTGATAAGGAAAGACATTCATGAAAGCAAACTCAATCGGGTAGTTGTTGCGGCCTGCAGCCCCACGCTGCATGAAGCCACCTTTCGGAGAGTTCTCCAAGAGGAGGAGCTCTCCCCATACTTATTCGAGATGGCAAACATTAGAGAACAAGACACTTGGGTTCATATGAAGAATCCAGAGGAAGCTCTGGAACTTGCCAAAGACATATTGAGAATGAGCGTCGCACGAGCAGCCATACTTGAGGCGCTTGAGCCCAAAGAGGTCAAAGTTGGAAGGCGCGCCTTGATCATAGGCGGAGGAATAGCCGGCATCACAGCGGCGCTCGACCTTGGAAATGGAGGCTTCACCGTTTACTTGGTTGAGAAGTCACCTACGATAGGAGGAAGGATGGCGCAGCTGGACAAGACGTTTCCAACAATGGACTGCTCCTCCTGCATACTGACCCCTAAGATGGTCTCAGTATCACGCCATCCCAACGTGAAACTCCTCACCTATGCCGAGGTGAAGGATGTACAAGGATTCATCGGAAACTTCAAGGTCAAAGTCGTGCAGAAACCCAAGTATGTTGACGAAAAGAAATGTACCTCATGCGACGAGTGTGCGAAGATCTGTCCAGTGGAAGTTCCTGACGAATTCAACGCGGGCTTGAGCTGGAGAAAAGCGATATACCTTCCATTTCCCCAGGCCGTCCCGCCGTCCTATGTTCTTGACGACGTCAACTGCCTAGGCTTGACGCCGCTGGCTTGTGGAAAGTGCAAAGATGTGTGCGAACCAGATGCAATAGACTACGACCAAGCGACAAAGGAGATTGAGCTCGATGTGGACACAATAGTTGTTGCTACAGGATATGATCCATACAACCCGTTGAATGACCAAGAATACAACTATGGCATCTTCCAAAACGTTGTGACATCGCTTGAAATGGAAAGAATGCTCAACTCTTCGGGGCCTACGACTGGAAAAGTGGTGAGGCCGTCGGATCTCAAAGAGCCGAAAAGAATCGTCTACGCGCAGTGCGTGGGCTCCAGAAATGAGAGAACCAACCTTTACTGCTCAAGGGTCTGTTGCATGTACGCGATAAAGCAAGCTCGGCAATTGAAGGAGAAGCACCCTGAGATCGAGGTGCGCATCTTCTACATAGACGTAAGGGCGTTTGGCAAAGGCTTCGAGGAATTTTACGAGAGAGCCGCGAGGGACTATGGAGTCCTATTCACTAGAGGAAGGGTGGCAGAGATACTTGAAGATCCTAGAAGTCGGAACCTGATCGTCAGAGCAGAGGACACACTCTCCGGAAACCCCTTGGAGGTAGAAGCGGACCTCGTTGTCCTCTCGGTTGGAATTGCTCCGAACGCGGACACCGCGGAGATCCGGAGAGTCCTGAAGATCCCAACCGGCCCAGACGGGTTCTTTTCTGAAGCTCATCCAAAGCTGAGACCAGTTGATACAGTCGTCGATGGCGTACTCATTGCTGGAACGACAGCTGGGCCAAAGGACATTCCTGATGCAGTTGCTCAGGCAAAAGCAGCGGCGTCTGGAGCCGCATCACTCATGGCGCCAGGAGTATACGTAGTTGAGCCATACTACGCAATGGTCGACGACAGCATATGCGGAGGCTGCGGAATCTGCGTCCTTCTCTGTCCCTACCGTGCAATCTCAATCGAGGATAAGAGAGCCCGGATCAACGAGGCGCTCTGTAAGGGCTGCGGAGCATGCGCCTCTGCCTGCCCTGCGGGCGCTATCAGGATGAATCACTTCACTGACGAGCAAGTCATGACACAGATTGAACACGCAGTCGCAAGGTGACACACGTGCCCGATAGATTCGAACCATATATTCTTGGCTTACTCTGCAACTGGTGCTCCTACGCTGGAGCCGATTTGGCCGGGACGAGTAGAATCCAATACTCACCCAACCTCAGAATCATCCGCGTAATGTGCAGCGGTAGAGTCGATCCCCGCTTCGTACTTGCTGCTCTCAAGAACGGTGCGGACGGAGTGCTCATAGCCGGATGTCATCCCCCAAGTGACTGCCACTACTTGACTGGAAACCTTAAGGCACGAAGAAGATACTATCTCCTTCTCAAACTTCTCGATCAGCTCGGCATCGACCGGGAACGCGTGAGGCTCGAATGGATCTCCGCATCAGAAGGAGAGAGATTCTCCAGAGTGATAAACGAATTTACAGAACAGATCCGGGCCTTGGGCCCGAACCCCCTCAAAGCGAGTTGAAGATGACCAATCGGACAAAACTCAAGCTGGCAATCGGCCTGGGCGCAACATGCTCAGGTTGCGATATCGCAATAGTTGACCTAGCCGAGAAGCTGATCGACATATTCAACGCTGTAGACGTCGTCTTCTGGCCGACAGCATCAGATCAGAAGCTCGAGGAAATTCAACAGCTTCCTGAAGGTAGTGTCGACCTTTGCTTCTACCATGGTTCCATAGCCAACGAAGAGAATAGGGAGATAGCTCAACTGCTGAGGAAGAAAGCGAAGATAATGGTTGCGTTCGGAGCATGCGCCTGCCATGGTGGCACACCTGGACTGGCGAACCTGACGACGACCAAGGACCTGTTCGCAACCGTCTACGGGAAAACATCTAGCACCGACAGGTCGGAGCCTAAGCAGCCTCTCCCAGATACTCCTGTTCGCGAGCACTCACTTCACCTTCCAGAAAAGTTCGACGCGGTCCGGTGCCTCCACGACTGCGTCCAAGTAGACTACTATCTGCCTGGATGCCCGCCAGAAGTTCAACTCGTAGACAAGGCGATCAACGCTATTCTGACTGGAAAGCTACCCGAGAAGGGTGCAACCCTCGCTCCAGACAGAATCCTCTGTGATGAATGCCCCAGAGAGCGAGAGGAGAAGAAGATCTCGCGAATCCACAGGATCTCCGACACTATTCCCGATCAGGAAAGATGCTTCCTAGACCAAGGCATTGTCTGCTTGGGACCAGCAACAAGGATGGGCTGCGAAGCCAAATGCATCAAGGCGAATATGCCCTGCCGAGGTTGCATGGGACCAACCACGAGAGCCCTCGACCAAGGCGCCAAAATGATCGCCTCAATCGGCTCTGTGCTTGGCCTGGAAGGAGAAGAACAAATGACTGAGGAAGAAGTGAAGGCATTGATGGATCAGATCAAAGACCCAGTCGGACTATTCTACATGTTCACTCTACCATCAGCGACCCTCAACAGGAAGAGCATCAAGAAGTGATCGGCTATGCAAAGAACTAGGCTGATCAAGATAGATCCAGCCACCAGGCTTGAGGGGCACGCCAAGATCCACATTCTCCTAGACAAGAAAGGCGATGTTGACCAGGCCTACTTCCAAGTGGTTGAGCTAAGAGGATTCGAGAAGTTTTGCGAAGGCAGGCCAGTTGAAGAGATGCCGAACATCACCACGAGGATCTGCGGTGTCTGCCCTTGGAATCACCATCTGGCTTCAGCGAAGGCTGCGGACGCCGTCTACAATGTCGACCCTCCAGAGGCAGCGAAGAAGATTAGGGAACTGGGCTACTGCGCGTTCTTCATACACGATCACTCAACTCACTTCTATGCTCTGGGCGGCCCAGACTTCATTGTTGGACCGGGGGCATCGCCACTAGAAAGAAACATAGCAGGCGTTCTGAAGAAAGTTGGCGTAGAGACGGGGAGCACCGTCCTCAAAGCCCTCCGGTACGCCCATGAAATCGAGGAGATAGTTGGCGGCAGAGCTATTCACCCAGTCTTTGCAGTCCCGGGAGGAGTCTCAAAGCCGATCTCCGAGAGCGACCACGAAAAAATACAGGAGATGGCAAGCCAACTACTGGACCACGCAAAGCACACAGTCAATGTTTTCGAAGAGACAGTCCTGAAGAACAAGAAACACTTCGAGATGGTCACCGACGATGTCTACAGGCTGAAGACATTCTACATGGGCATGGTAGATGAAGACGGAAGGATGAATCTATATGACGGAGATCTGAGGGTCGTCGATCCAGAAGGAAAGAAGTTCGCCCAGTTCGAACCCAAGGAGTACCTGAAGCATATTTCCGAGCATGTCGAGTCATGGACCTACGTCAAGTTCCCCTATCTCAAGAACGTTGGTTGGAAAGGCCTGATCGAAGGAAAGAATAGCGGGGTTTACAGGGTCGGCCCCCTAGCACGTCTCAACGTGGCCGATGGAATCCCAACTCCATTGGCTCAGGCCGCCTATGAGAAGATGTATGACGTTCTGAAGAAGCCAGCCCATGAAACCCTCGCCTACCACTGGGCCAGGGTGATCGAAACCCTCTACGCAAGTGAGAGACTACTTGAACTTATTCAGGATCCTGATGTGAGAAGCACCAATGTAAGAACCACGCCCACGACCACACCGAAGGAAGGCGTTGGAGCAGTAGAGGCCCCTAGAGGAACACTAATTCATCATTACAGAACAGACCCAGAAGGCATTCTGCAAGCAGTCAATCTCATTGTCGCGACCACCCACAATTGCCCCGGGATCTGTATGTCGGTCAAGAAGGCAGCGGAGGGGCTGATCAAGGGCGGAAAGGTTGATGGCAGAATATTGAACATGGTCGAAATAGCCTTCAGAGCATACGACCCATGTTTAGCATGCGCCACTCACACCTTGCCAGGACAGATGCCGCTCGAGGTAAACATCTACAATTCAGACAAGAGACTGACCAAGAGAATGAAGCGCCTTTGAAAGCTGTCGTCATCGGAGTTGGCAATCCCTTCCTTGGTGACGACGGCGTAGGAATCCATGTTGCCAGAATCGTAAGGAAGGGACTGCCAGACGGAGCAAATGTCGATGTCAAGGAGGCCAGCGCCAGCGGGATCGGGCTGCTGGAAGAAATGATTGGATATGAATATGCAGCAATAGTCGATGCAATTGCCACGGGCAGTCCAGTCGGAGAGATATTCAGACTCAACCCGGACAATCTGAGCAACACAGCCCACCTCACAGCGCCTCACCACTTCAACTTCGCCACAGTCTACGAACTGGGAAAGACATTCACGCCAGCAGACATGCCAAAGAGAGTAAAAATCTACGGGATAGAAATACTGCCGAGAACAAGCTATTCAGAGAGCCTGAGCCCGAAGGTCATAAGAGCAGCGCGACTTCTCGCCATAGAAATCATAGAAGACCTGATGCGCCCCAGCTCCAGACAGCGTCCATAAGAGCTGAATATGGATAGACACTGACACCAGACAAATTGAGACCCTGCGCCTTTGACTAGGCCATAGCTTGAGATCGCCAACGAGACTGAGCAGATGCCTGAACTGGAAACTCTCGCTCGAAGATACAAGTTCTCATCAGAAACTCTCTCTGAGCTACAAAGGGTCTACAACGAAGATCTGGACGAAGTAGTTCAATCTTTGAAGTCGCCACCGCGACAGTACTATTTTCGAGTCAATACTTTGATGACTACCCCCGATGATGTCGTAAGGCGACTTGATGAAAGAGGCCTCCGGGCACATAGACATCCGGTAATAGACGAGGCTCTTTACTTTGAAGTCGAATCGTCAAAATCAGTTCAGAGATTTGAGAAGAAGATCGTTGTAGACAAACTCACGGCGGAATCCGTCCTACAAGGTGCGCACGTCTACGCCCCCGGAGTCAAGAGATGCCAAGGGCTGAAACTCGGCGACAAGGTCTCAATAATTGACGACCAAGGGCAAATGGTGGGTGCCGGAATCGTTCGAATGAGTGAAAACAGCATACTAGCCCTTCGACGCGGGCTTGCAGTTGAAGTCACATTGCCCCTCTTCAAAGTTCCAAGCATAAGAGAAATGCCAGAGTACGAACAGGGACTCGTATATGCGCAATCGCTGCCAGCAATCTCAACAAGCAGAATCCTAGACCCTCAGCCGGGGGATACAATTGTCGATCTCACCTGCTCACCTGGTGGGAAACTATCACATGTAAGCGCGCTCACGGGGGGCCGCGCAAGGATATTCGGATTCGATCGGAACGAGACAAAGATATCCCTAGCAAGAGAGACAATTCGACGGCTCGGGTGTGAGGGAATAGCGCTTGTCGTTCACGATGCCAGATATCTCGATGTGGACTTCCCAGAGATTGTTGCAGACAGATGCCTGGTAGATCCTCCCTGCTCTGCGTTGGGAGTCAAACCCAAGACATATGAATATACGTCACGCGCGGAAATCTATGCGCTCTCGCGATATCAAAGACAGTTCCTGAAGTGCTCTTCGAGACTGCTGCGCCCAGGAGGAGTTCTAGTTTACAGCGTCTGCACGATGACACTGCCGGAGTGCGAGGAAAACGTGAAGTTCGCAGTTGACGAATGCGGGCTGGAGCTGGAACGGCAGAACATAGTGCTTGGTTCAGCTGGGCTTGACACTGTGCTGCCACAGGCCATAGTGACACAGAGATTCCATCCACACATCCATGATTCGGGCTACTTTGTTGCAAAATTCACTAAGAAACGCTAGGCCTTCGCCACAGCAAGTAGTTGGATCAGCGACCTCAGCGGAACTCCATCTACATTGTCTTGACTACTCTTGTTCACGAGCACAACTATTCCAACTGGCTTCGCTCTGACGCTCCGAACCGTTTGAACCGCGGCCTTAGCTGTTTCACCTTCCATCAGTACTACGTCGACTATCAATGCTCTCTTGTTATCAACGGATGCGAATGAAGGATTGATTGCCCCAGAGAGTTTCT
>CAZGZF010000005.1:0-19444 GCA_964529995.1 uncultured Candidatus Bathyarchaeia archaeon | reverse complement strand
GCTCTCTTGTTATCAACGGATGCGAATGAAGGATTGATTGCCCCAGAGAGTTTCTTGTCCGCAACTCTTTGAGGCCTGACCACTGCAAAAGGTTTCTCAAGCTCTTCTGCAACAGCCATCCCAAGTACCATTCCGCTTCCCTCAATTGCAACGACGACTTCGGGCTGCTCAAACTCTTTGCCTCTTACCGACTCTCGAGCGAGATCGGCGAGTGCCCAACCCGCAAGAGACAGACGACGAACGCTTGAGCCGATACGACTCCAATCGACAAAAAGGTCAATTGGGGCGGGCCTTCTGAGGCGTTCCTTTCCTCGAAGAAGAAGCCAAACGACCGTGTCCGTCTGAACCTTTAGCTCCTCTGAGATCTCTTGAGTAGTAAGGCCTCTTGCCTTGAGTTCCTGCGCCTTCTTGATCAGCTGGTCGAGCGATCTCAAGCAGATCTCCTAGACCTTCTTCTTCGCTTCGAGCTTTCTTAAAACCTTCCTCTTCAGCTCGGTTCCACAGATCTGGCACTCATTCTGTGAGTACGCCTGAGAATATCTTCTGGAACAAGCAGGGCAGTAGGAGATCCAGTTGAACTCGTACAATATGCCAAAGGTTGCGAGTGATGTGTATGCAATTGACAACTTCTCCGCCACGTTCTGGACCGCGTAGTCATCACTCACCAGAACAGGACTCAGACCACCGCCTTTGAGGTCGAGCGCCAACGCCAGGATCTGATAGTCAGCTTCAGAGAGTACCAACTGTTCACCTAGCTTCAATGATTCTTCAGCAACGTGTGATCGCGACATTTCGCTGGGTTTTCTCACCTCAAGCCTGCCTGAGTCGCGCGAAGTGAGGAAGCGAATCATGGCCATGCTTGTCAGAGAGAGTTCGCGTTCGACCGCAGGAACCGTAAATGCCTTAACATTTACTGAGAGGGGATTGAACCCTACAATGAATGCTGAAGTGTCAAGAACTAGCACTCTCACCTTTTCCGATCTCCACTCCGGGAAAGCGCACTAAGCTTCTTCTGACCTTTAGCCGGTCGAATTTGACGAACACCGCCTTGCGCTTCGACTTTCTTATCAAGATCGAGCTCCCTGGCTGAAAGTCTTCACGATGTCTTCCGTCAACGATTACGGTGCTTCTCGGAGCCACACTATTCAATTTGATGCTCAATTCCTTCTTTGCTGATAAGATCACTGGATGAAGCGGATCGACTGGACAGAGAAAGACCAGTACGAACGCATCAAGAGATGGATCCAACACCGGTCCCCCAGCCGAGAATGCGTGCGCTGTGGAGCCGGTGGGCGTGGCAACAACTAGCCCGTCTGCACGGCAATCGACAAGGTCGTATCCTCCGACTCTCATATTGACATCTATCATTTTGTATGGAAGAGCTGGCGCGATTAATGCCTCGTTTAAGCCATCGACTGTGGATCCGCCACTTCCTATCATGGACAGCTTCATGTGCTCTTCCAGTCGCATCTTTCCTCTCAAACAATCCCTTATGGCATCCTTTGCCTGCTCAGGCGAAACTTCTGTTAGGTATCCTCGTCTTCCCATGTTTACTGCCAAAATAGGTGTGTCAGGCTTAGGCATGACCATGGATGTCTTAAGGACGGTTCCGTCTCCCCCGACGGTAACTATCAGGTCAGCTCTCATTTCAGAGAGAGGCGTGCCGCCGCTAAGCCGCTTCAGCCTTGCGAACTCTTCTTCAGGCACCCCAACAAGTCTCTTTCCGGTTACGAACCTGAAGAGGCCTGCTGCTGTTTCCAATGCGTTCTCATCGTCAAGCCTCGATACGACGCCGATTCTCCTAATCAAGGAGGCAGCACCGGCCTCTAGTATCAATCCGTTTTGTTATAGGCATTGAGGTCTTGCAGTTTACAACTCAGACCTGGCGGATGCCATCTTTCAGTGCGACCTTTCCGAGTTTTCAAGTCTCAGTATTTTCTCTTCACTATTTTGGAGCTGGCATGCGGTATTGTCTTGCCTCTCTCATCCTCTTTAGAAACCTTCCGCAGCAAGTTTCCTCCTCTGATAGATGAAGAGCTTCTATACATGCCCTCGGTTGCAGGACATCCTCGCAAACCTTGGCCATCTCTTCATTAATCACAGTATCGTACTCACAACTAACTATTGCTTGCATATGAAGAAGGCACAACCTATTCCATATCTCCCTGACTTCAGGGTGATTTCTAATGATAATTACGTTCCCATCAATGGTTCTGGCTTTCTTTGTAAGCTCATCTGAAACCCTATCCATCTCTTCTTTCAGCTTCAGAATTTTGCCCATATCGCCCTTCATCATTGACGCGCACCTCTTCGATGCACATATTGCGTATGCTCTTAAACACTACCTGAAGAGGGGCTCGCGTTCGCCCCCACTCTGGAATAGAACATCGGTTAACGGTGTGTTCTATTTTGTCATAAACCTGCACCGCCTAATCGCCACAAGAATCCCGGTAAGCCTTTTTAGATCTGAACAGATCCTAACTCACTAGAGTGGTGCCGAAGATGAGTAGGCCTGTGGATGTGGGCTCACTAAAGATCGGTCAATACATCGTCATAGACGATGAGACATGCAAAATAGTGGAGTACGAAAAGAGTAAGCCGGGAAAACATGGAGCCGCAAAGGCAAGAATTGTCGCAATAGGAGTTTTCACAAACAACAAGAAAAGCGTCGTTAGTCCAGTTGATGGAAAACTTGACGTGCCAGTCATAGAGAAAAGGACTGCCCAGGTGATCTCTCAGACAGGGGATATCGTTCAGCTCATGGATGTTGAGACCTATCAGACATTCGACACGCCCCTGCCTAGCGAGGGTGAGCTGAGAGGAAAGATCTCTCCAGGCCAAGAAGTAGAGTACTGGCGAATTCTTGGCAGAGACAAGATCGTCAGGATAAAATCCTGACCACGACCAGTTCTAGCCTGTCCCAAAAGCTAGCACTAGTGGAGAAGATGAAAACCGTCGAACAGATGAGAATCCATCCGCGAATGACTGTAAGTCAGCTTGTTCAACAGATGGATGCGTGTGGAACCCTCGGAGCGGGAAGAGTTGGCCTGGCCAGTAAAATACTGAGTGAGATGTTCTCAGATGAAGAATGTACTGTATTTCTATCCTTGGCTGGTCCGCTCATTGCCGGAGGGCTAAGAAAGATCATCGTGGATCTTGTTGATCGAGGGTTGATTGGCGCGATAGTGACTACTGGCGCGAATGTAGTGCATGACATCATAGAAGCACTGGGCTATCGACATTTCATTGGATCACTATTCGCTGATGACATGCAGCTCTACAAGCGGGGAATAGGTAGGATTGGGGACGTTTATGTTAGGCTAAAGGCATTCGAGGCAGTGGAGAAACTGGTCACTCAAGCCTTAGATGAGATTTCTGAGGATATGAGGCGACAACTCTCTCTTCAGAGTTTCTTGAATCAGGTCGCTTCCAAACTCAAGGACCCATCCGCCATGTTGGTGAGGTGCAAGGCCAGAAACGTTCCCATCTTCTCTCCAGGTTTCCTCGACTCGATGGTTGGGTTGAACCTGTGGACGTACAGCCAAACAAGAGCCCTATCCATTGATCTGCTCCAAGATCTGAGACGTTTGATGCAACTAGGGTTGGAGGCGAAGAGGTCTGGTGCAATAATCTTGGGAGGTGGCCTGCCCAAACACCACGTCTTGATGGCAAACATTCTCAGGGATGGAGTTGACCTTGCAATCCAGATCACGATGGATCGACCTGAGGCAGGAAGCCTCAGCGGCGCATATCTGGAAGAGGCTATGAGCTGGGGCAAGATACGTCGGAAGGGAAAGTATGTGAGCATCATAGGCGATGTTACTGTGAATTTCCCGCTAATACTCGCCAGCGCACTTGAGAATGCGCCCAAGGGTGTAAAGGGCGCCTACCGCGGTGGTTCTTGACGTGATCTAGGCAAGCGTATCTCCAGTATTCCCCGTTTCATCTCATAGGTCAACTTGGTCGCGTCAACAGCTTCGGGAAGATCCAACATAGCACGATAGCATGTGAACTCTCCCGTTCGGTGTTTGATGCCCAGGTCATCAAATCTGACGGTGTGTTTCGTTCTGGCGTAGACCTCAACAGATCTCTTACCACAAACCTTGACCGCGACCTCCCCCTCGTCCGCAAGAGGCAGATCTACCGTGATCGTAAGCTCCTCAGACCCAACCGTGACATTCGAGAGAGGCTGAATGCAGCATGCTACCTCATCCCACCCAGCCCCAAAGACATCATCTGTGCGTTTCTCGATACACTTCAATGGACGGCCCACAATGTCAGAGGAACCTCGTCGTCTCCGCCTAGACATCCTAAGCTCGCCTACCGATAGAGGGGCGGCACTTCATACTCGTGTGACTTGCTCATCTTGGACATCTCTTCCTGCGTCCTTCGCATAATGTCTTTCGCCTTCAAGCGAATCTCCTCTCCCTTCTGAAGAAGCTCAGAAACATCAACTCTAATGCCAGCAATCTCTTCCAGCGACTCAAGTACTGCAGCAGCTGCCTCAGGGTCAGGGTAGTTGTAGAATGATTGAGCCAGCAGAGTGACACCATCAATCCTCGAGTCATAACACTTCTTAAGGATCAAAGCGTAAGGCCCTACCAAGTATCCTTCTCCCAATACCTCCGCGGAATGCCCAAGTAGATCAATTAGTTTTTCATCAGTCAAAGCTGCGAAGACTTTAGGCTTGACA
Source organism: uncultured Candidatus Bathyarchaeia archaeon (assembly GCA_964529995.1). Lineage (GTDB taxonomy): Archaea > Thermoproteota > Bathyarchaeia > 40CM-2-53-6 > JALHTG01 > JALHTG01. The sequence continues at coordinate 14,751 of CAZGZF010000005.1, read as the reverse complement.
ACGTTCTGGCGATTTTGAACCGCCATACCCCCAACAGAAATGACCATCTTGGCCTTCTTTGAGCCAGCCCATTTCACAATGGCGTCAGCAAGTCCGTATACCGTCCCTGAGGGAACAGCAGTTTCAGAAACTACCGCTACAATCGACTCCTTGAGGAAGATCCGTATCGGAGATCGTGGCAAACCCTTATGAAGAACCACCAGAGGCGGAAAGGTCTCAGACTCAATCGACCCAACCTCCTCCATATCAAGAGAGGAGACCAGATGTGATACCGCCAACACCCCGACGAGGCCTACGTCTGGAAGTCCATTTACAAGCGTGAAGCCGACTGGCACATCCTTTCTTTCAATAACGGTAACGGGTTCCAAATCTTCTTCCATCGTCTTGCCTTGCGCTAACTCAGAAAAAGCTTGTTGCACCCGTGCAGCTAATGTTTAAGAGATGAGGTGAACTAATCAGCCTGAACGTATCAAGAAAGCTCAGTTCAGGAAAAGGTGGAGACGGAAAACTGAGTGCCCTCGACAGTATTGGGAAATCTCTGAACGAAGCCATAAGGAAGTTGTTAAGACTTCCACTGGTCGATGAGGCCTCAGTAAAAGAACTGGTAAGAACCCTTCAGAGGACCCTGCTCCAAGCTGATGTAAACGTCGATTTGGTCCTTCAACTGTCGTCCAAGATACAGGAGAGGGCGATCAAAGAAAGTCTCCCGATAGGAGTATCAAGAAGAGAACATGTGATCAAGGTTCTATATGAAGAACTCACCAAGTTCCTAGGCGAGGAAACACCTGGAACACTAATCCAACCAGGAAGAACCTATGTAATGATGCTAGTTGGAATTCAGGGTTCCGGCAAGACCACGACCGCAGTGAAGATTGCGAGATTCTACCAGAAGAGGGGACTCAGAACTGGACTTGTGTGTGCCGACACATTCAGACCCGGGGCCTTCGAACAGATCAAACAGCTTGCAGACAAAGTAGGCGTACCAACATACGGGAACCTAGGAGAAAAGACGCCGCAGAGAATCGCCAAGAATGGAGTAACGCATTTCGCAGAGGAGAGGTTCGACATCGCGATAATAGATACGGCTGGGCGACATAGGAACGAAAAAGACCTCATGGAAGAGATGAAAGGACTGGCAGATACGATACACCCAGACGAAATTGTACTTACAGTTGATGGAACGATTGGGCAGCAAGCCATGGCTCAGGCCAGAGCATTCGCGGATGCAACAAACCTCGGCTCAATACTTGTCACGAAGCTAGATGGCTCGGCGAGAGGAGGAGGAGCTCTCTCGGCCGTGGCAGCCACCGGTGTCAAGATCAAGTTCATAGGAATTGGTGAGAAGATTGACGATCTGGAGGAATTTGTTCCTTCCAGCTTCGTTGGTAGACTTCTCGGAATGGGAGACATCAAGGGTCTCATTGAGAAAGTCAGAGAGGCAGAGGTAGGCGTCTCCGAGCAAAAGGCAAGGACCTTCCTAGAAGGCAGATTTTCGCTCAGAGACATGTATGACCAGATGCAAGCACTGAGAAAGATGGGACCACTCAAGAAGGTGTTCAGAATGATTCCGGGCAGCTTCAACATACCAGACGATGCCATGGACACAGCTGAGCAGAAATTGGATGCTTGGAGAGTCATCATACAGTCAATGACACAGCAGGAAGTTCAGGAACCCAAGGTCGTTGATTCGTCTAGGGCGAGAAGAATCGCAAGAGGATCTGGAAGAAGCGAGAGAGAAGTGAAGGAACTGATCAACCAGTACACGAATATGAGGAAGATGATTAGAATGATGAAGAGAAGACAGGCCACGATGTTTAGGAAAGGACTCTTCCAGATGAAGACTTAGCGAAATGTGTATATTGAAGAGGGGCGGAGAGAGGGCGCCTAAGCACGCTCCAAGGTGGAGCTTATGGTCAAGAGGTCAAAAGGATATCGCTCCAGAACCAGATCTCTCTTCCGGAAAGATCACAGAGAGAGAGGCAAGATCAGCATCAGCAAGCTACTGCGAACATACAATGTAGGAGACAAGGTTTGCATTAAGACTAATCCAGGTGTACACAAAGGTATGCCCCACAGGAGGTTCTACGGAAAGATCGGAGTCATAGCTGGACGAAGGGGAAGAAGCTACATTGTTAGTGTCCCAACGGGAGGCAGGACCGCCAAAATTCTGATTAGACCAGAGCACCTCGAGGGACGCAGGGGAGTATGAGGCGATGCCAAGAAGGATCTCAAATCAGAAAGACATAACGATCGTAGAGGCGAAACGCATACTTGAGAAGTTCAAGGAGGAGGAGTTGGGAGAGTTTCAAAGAAGAACCTTGGCTTTTGCAACGAAATTTAGTAAGACAAGCCCCGCGAAAGCAGAAAAGCTCCTAAAGGAACTTGTTGGCAACTTCAAGCTAGACCACGCCGATGCCATCCAGATAGTGAACTGTATGCCCCTAACAAAGGAAGAGCTCAGAACGATACTTGCGACAAAAGGCAGGGTGACCGGGACAGACCAGCTCGAAGGAATATTGAAACTGGTATCTCATTTCGCCGAAAAGCAGTAGAAATCTCTGAGCTTACGACAATCGAATCGTCTCCTTTGAATAATACACTATAGCGTGTATCAGACCGCGCCGTCCTCGTCCACAGACCTATGGACGGTCTCCTTCAAGAAGAAAACCTAGGTCATCCAACGAGCAGATACCCCACGAAGCTGATTAACGGATGGTGATGCCAAGCCTGTCAGACGCTGAGCCGGGATTGGATGAGGCGTTTCAAGGGCCTTGTCGTTTGGGAAGGTTTATAATATGAAATTCCAAGACCTTCTAGAGAGCGGTCCTGAAACAAATGAAGCCTTTCGCTACGCCAGCGAGTTCCGTCCAGATCTCTGAGGGCAGAGAATAGTTAGCAGAGGCTAGAGGCAGGTATCCATTCTTGACTGAAACGAGTAGACCGCCCGAGAGAGATATCGGACTCGACGTATCAAAGCGACTCTACGAGGAATATGCCTACGTGCTGGATTTTCTGCCTACAGGTAGGTCGTCGCCTGACAGACTACGACACGTAGCGGCCCCAACAGTCCAAGTCTTGGGCGAAGACTACTTTACGATGCTTGAAGCAGAGCTCAAGCCGGGGGTTTCTGTCGAGCCTCACGAAAGAATCTATGTGGGGAAGGAGAGAAGGGAGAAGGTCGACCGGATAATAGGCAGAATCGGTTACGACAAATTGACTGCTTCAGCAAAGGCGGAACTCCCCGTCGTCTTGGAAAAGCTGATTCAGAACCAAGAGAACAGATTTGTAGATTTCTTCAACAAGGCCCAGGCACTCACTCCGAGAATGCATGCGTTGGAAGTCCTTCCGGGCATAGGCAAGAAGTCCATGTGGCAGATAATCGACCAACGTGAGAGGAAAACTTTTGACAGCTTTGCCGATATTCAGAAGAGAACAAGCGTTGCCTACGCAGTGAAAACTCTTGCAAAGAGAATAATTGAGGAGTTGAGTGGGGAATCGAAGTACAGGCTTTTCACGAGGGCTGTCTAGAGTAGAATGTTGCCACCGGATAGAGGTCGGACCCGTAGCCTTAGACGGTTAGGTCAACACTTCTTGGTCGACCATGGCGTGCTCCAAAGGATCGTTGAGTACGCCACACTTCAGAGAGGCGAAAGGATCCTTGAGGTGGGCGCTGGGACTGGAAACCTTACAGCGGTCCTTCAACGATATCCGTGCAAGATCATTGCGATAGAGAAGGACCACAGGCTCGCGAACCTACTCCGAGAAAGGTTTCGCGGCAAAACTCAAGTGGAAGTAATTGAGGGAGACATCTTCAAGGTATCCTTACCAATTTTCGATAAGGTGGTTTCCAGTCCTCCGTATTATATCTCCTCAAAACTGATCTTCTTCCTTCTGGAAAAGAAATTCGATCTGATAACCATGACCCTTCAGAAAGAGTTCGCGTCAAGACTTGTCGCAGAGCCCGGATCCGCCAGCTACGGCAGACTGACAGTCACAGTGAAACATAGGGCCGATGTGGAGCTTCTCGAGTTCATTCCTAAAACGGCCTTTCGGCCGATACCGAAGGTGGACTCGTGCGTCGTGAGAATCGCTCCGAGAGTCGAAGTTACATCCGTCGATCAAGACTTCCTAGATCGAATGATTAGACGCCTTTTCTCTCAAAGAAGGAGAACTCTTAGAGGCGTTCTGAACCATCTGGTCCGATCGAAGACGGAGCAACCTTTAGAGAATATGGTCAAACCGACCGCGCTCCTCGACAAGAGAATCTTTCAGTTGACACTTGTTGAATTAGAGGACCTGTCAAACTGTCTCTACCCGCACAAGGAGCTATTCGGATTCTAGATGAGGACCTATGCGTGTCAGGGTAGTTCTCTTGGAGCCAGAACACGAGGGAAACGTGGGCGCCGTAGCAAGAATCATGAAGAACTTCGGATTCAGCGACCTGTGGATTGTTAATCCCAAGACGGAGATTGACAGGCAGGCTAGGGCATACGCGTCGCATGCGAACGATGTCCTCCAAAGATCGAAGATAGCGGACACGCTCGAAGAGGCAATCAAGAACTGTGACCACATCGCAGGAACCACGGCGATACCCGGTCGAAGACCGTCAAACGTTCTAAGACTCGCCCTCTCCCCAGAAGAGTATGCCGACAGAATCAAATCGAGTAAGGAGAGAGTCTGTTTGATATTTGGACGGGAGAGCACAGGTCTATCCGTTGAAGAACTCAATCGATGCGACATGCTCATCACCATTCCGGCGAACAAAGAATACAGAACCCTCAATTTGGCAACCGCCTGTGGAATAATTCTCTATGAACTCTACAAGCGCGTTCAGCACATTGAGAGAACTGCCCAGCCCGCTGACTCTCAGACCAGAGGGAGATTACTGAGGTACTTCGAAGAACTCGCATTTCTCGTTCGTTCCCCAAACCACAGGCGAAAAATCGCTGTAAGAGCTTTCAGAAATGTACTGTCTCGAGGGCTCGTGTCCAAGAGAGAAGCTCTTGTTCTAATGGGCATCATCCGTCGCGCTTGTAATCGAACAAGAAATGATGGAGATTCTGCCTGAAAGCAATGAACACTTAAATATTCCTCCCGAAACGGTATGCTGGGCCGACGCAGGATTTGATCCCTTTGAAAGGTCGCAACTATAGGCGTGTAAAAGGCCAACCCTACACGAGAAAAGAGTACATCCACGGCTCACCCTCATTGAAGATTAGCAGATTCACAATGGGAGATTCGAAGGCAACCTATGAGCACAAGGTTTCTTTGCTGACGGAAAATACCGTTCAGATCCGGCACAACGCCTTGGAGGCTGCCCGTGTAGCCGCGAATAAGGCACTCTCTGACAAGCTGGGAGAAGTCGGGTACCTCCTAAACCTCTGCGTCTATCCTCACGTGGTCCTTAGAGAGAATAGGATGATTGCCACTGCCGGAGCAGACAGACTCCAAGAAGGAATGAGAAGAGCATTTGGAAAGCCCTCAGGTAGAGCCGCCAGAGTAAAGGCCGATCAGCCTATTATATCGATATATGTGAATAGAGATGCAGTCGAATACGCGAAGAGTGCCCTGAAGATCGGAGCCGGAAAACTCCCGACTTCATCCAGAATAGTTGTCGAGAAGCTTGCCCAAGCAGGCTGAGGCATATCGACATCACATTCTCTACGTTTCCCGAATTTGTGAGAGGCTTTAATACGACGGGTTATCCCTACTGGAGGTGGTCTTGACTTGCCTCCACGCAAAGATCCATCACTTGCGCTCTGGTTTGACGAAGTGGATCGTGAGGACAAATCGCTTCTAGGCGGCAAGAACGCCAACGTAGGAGAAATGATCAGAAAAACCTCCGTCCCTGTACCGTCCGCATTTGCCGTAACGGCGTACGCCTATCAACTCGAAATTAAGAACATTGGATTTGAAGGCTCCCTACGACAGCAACCTGAATGTCTAGACGCGCATGGTGTTAGTGAACTCCAGAAAAAAAGACGACCTATTAAACGAACTATCGAAAAATCCTATTCCCGGGCAAACTGGAACAAGCGCACATCATCGAAGCTCGAAAACAAGAAGGAGATAGACCTGAAGTCTGGTACTTCTGAGAGAGACAATCGGTAGCAAGGTTCCTGGATAGAATTGTTCAGGTTAGAAGAGGAAAAGATCATACGGGAAGTAGCCAAACGGAGTCCTAAACGAGTTCTACTGCAAGTGCCCGAGGGACTTCGGCCAAAGGCATTTCAGTTGTCTCGGCTTCTTGAAAAGAAGACCTCTTCCCAGGTGATAATCTCAGCAGACCCATGCTACGGTTCTTGTGATTTGGCGCTAACCGACGCGACAATCTTGGACGCTGACTTGATAGTCCATCTAGGCCATTCTGATACGCCGAACACGAGGAACGAAAGACTCCTGTTCATCGAGGCAAGATCCTCTCTGGATGTTGCTGCTGTTGTTCGAAAGGCTCTGAGACAGTTTACGGAAGAGCGAGTGATCGGGCTTGCTTCCGTCATCCAACACATCGACAGATTGGGAGAAGCCAAGCGCATCTTAGAAGAGGCGGGAAAAATCGTTCTGGTAGGAAAGGCGGAAGGAGAGTTAAGATATGACGGACAGGTTCTAGGATGCGAGTTCGGCGCCGTCACATCCATCTCCCCAAAGGCAGAGGCTTTCCTTGTTCTCTCGGGAGGAGACTTTCACGGACTTGGTGTCCGAGTCGCGACCGGCAAGAAGACGATCGTAGCAGATCCGTTCCAAGATCAAGCCCGTGACATGGAGGAGATGGCGAAAAGGTTCTACAGAAAGCGATATGCGGCAATAGACTCGTTCAGAGAAGCTAGGAAAGTAGGAATCCTCATTGGGCTTAAGACAGGACAATTCAAGCCGAGGTCGGCGGCAAAGATGAGAGATCTCTTGGAAAACGGGAGGCGCGAATGCGTTCTCCTTGCACTAAGAGAGATAGATCCGACCGTGTTAAGCAACTTCCAAGATATTGAAGGCTTCGTGAACACTGGATGTCCGAGGGTCGCTTGGGACGACCAAGACAAATTCAGGACCCCAGTTCTCAACCCGGAAGAGGCTATGATAGCCGCAGGAGTGAAGCGCTGGGAAGACTATGCGCAAAAGGATAGCCCCTCGAAAAGAGCTTGAAATCCTTCTTCAGTCACTCAAGGCGCATCCTGATCCAAAACCAAGGCTTGAGCAGTATACGATCTCAGCCGAAGCCGCCGCTGAAACACTGTTCGTCGCAGAGTATCAGCACCACGACATAAGTGGCAGGGTCGTGGCAGACCTCGGCTGCGGAACTGGAAGACTTGCACTTGGAAGCGCATATTTGGGAGCAGAGTTGGTGGTAGGGGTGGACCTGGATGAGAAGGCGATAGAGACTGCTAGGCTAAACACTACAATGTCAGGGCAACAGGGAAGAGTTCAGTGGATCCTTTCCGACGTCGCAGCGATCAGAGGTAGTTTTGACACAGTTATTCAGAACCCGCCTTTCGGAGTCTTAAGGAAAGGCGCTGACAGGGTGTTCATAGTCAAAGCTTTAGAGATTGGGAAGGTCGTGTACTCTCTTCATAAGACCGGCGTCAAGAACAGAGCCTTTATAATGAGGCTGGCTCAAAAGCATGGAGGCACTATCTCTGAAATATATCAGCTTGAGTTTGAAATACCTCACATGTTCAGCTTCCACCGCAAGAAGAAGCATCTGGTGAAAGTCGATCTCTTCAGGATGGTAAAGAATGCCCAGAAACGTTGGAAAGACAATACAGTTCGTGGTACCAGGGGAGAGACTGGGGGTCGTAGAGGAATTCATCCCAGGCAATGGCACCTACGAGGAGAATGGGACCATATACTCAGAGACAATAGGATTGGCGAAGATTGACGCGGTGAACAAGACCGTCCAAGTTCAGAGAAAGACGAAGAAACCTCTCATCCCTGAGGAAGAATCAACAGTCATCAGTATCGTTACAAGCACACAAGACAAAGTCGCCCAAGTCAACATACTCGAAATCGATCAATCACAGGTCGGAACGCCTTTCTCAGGGATTCTTCACATCTCGTCGTCTAGCCCTCGATACGAGAGAACCATGAAGGAGGTTTGCAGGACGGGCGATATCGTTCGGGCAAAGGTAGTAAGTACCAAGAATAGAGTCACTCAACTCACAACAATAGGCAGAGGCCTAGGTGTGGTCGAGGCCTATTGCTCCCAATGCGGGCAGTCGCTCAGACTCAGAAACTATCTGCTGCAGTGCCCCTCCTGTGGCAAAGTTGAACGTAGAAAGATTGCGGACGATTATGGCAGATACATTTCGTAGAGGTGCGTCGTGTTGAGAATCAGCATCTTGAAGAAGACAAAGAACGAGCTGAAAATCGAGATCGAAGGGGAAGGGCATACCTTCTGTAACCTGCTTCAACATGCGCTTTTGGAGGACAAATCTGTGGAAATAGCGGGATACGATATACCTCATCCTTTGGTGGGAAAGCCGATCTTGCAGTTGAGGACCCGGGGCGGCCGATCACCGGAGAGAGCATTGGTAAAGGCTCTAGACAGAATCAGCCAGCTCAGTAACGAGTTCGTTCAGGAATTCGAAAAAGCTACTCGACCGCGATAGGTATAGCTGCTTAGCATCCGTCTGATCCTGACCATGAAAACCCAAGACCTCGTCCAGATACTTCTAGATCGCAAACTCGCTCAGCTCGGAGATTCTTTCGTCAATTTCGCCTATTCTCTTGCTCTTACACGCAGTCTAGGACAACCAGTTGGAGCCAAAGTCAGCGACAAGGATCTCGCAGAATCGGCGCGAAGAGCGGGGATCCGAAAACTACTGCCGAAAAGGACGACTAGGGCTGACGTTTCCAACGCGGTCGAATCACTAGTCGTCTACGCATGGCTGGAGCGACTTATGAGCATAGATGAAGTTACAGCCATTCTTCAGAAGGAAGTAGACCACCCTCCAGACGCATTTGCGACCCTCTCACAGATGATTCTCGGAAAATTGGCGGACAGATAGGGCAGTGGCTTTGAAAGCTGAAACAAGAGTAATAGGAATAGATGACGGAGGCACGCAGGCAAGGAAAAGAGTTGTAGTCGGAACAGTCTTCAGAGGGAAACTGTGGCTTGACGGGGTCGTCAGTTCCGTTGTCGATGTCCGCTCGTGCTCGCTAGGAAGAAAGCTGGCTGAGATGGTCACCGATTCAAAGTTCTACAAAGAGCTAAGATTCGCCATGTTGCATGGAGCCATGCTAAGTTCTGCTAAAACCAGATGCCTAATTGAATTTAGCAACGCGACGAAACTGCCTACGATCGCGCTCCTCGACGCCAAACAGGTTCGATTGGCTGTTTCTGTGCTAGAGATGACAAGAAATGCGATTCACTTCACGCTCAAGCGTAACGTTTCGGCGCTTTGTATAGGTCTAACAAGAGAAGAGGCCCTAGAGATCCTCAGGATTACTAGCACAGGGAAGACCATATCGGAGCCGGTCAGGGTTGCAGGTCTTATCGCTTCCGCCATCAATTTCCCAAAAAGATTAAATTGGGCGCGCCAGCAATCTCGGGCCGGCAGTTGAAAGATAAATGCAGTTCTGCCCAAAGTGCGGAACTACTCTCACTCCCCAGAAGAGAGAAAAGAAGGTCGTACTGGCCTGTCCGAAGTGTGGATATGAAACTAGGAAAGGGCAGAAGAACCTGAGCATGATGCAGCACGATGCGGAGAAGATCGTCGTAATAGGACATGAAGAGCAGAAGATACGAACGTTACCGAAGACAAGGGCGGAGTGCCCCAAGTGCGGCCATCACGAGGCATTCTACTGGCTAGTTCAGACAAGAGGCGCCGACGAGTCGTCTACACAGTTCTTCCGATGCACTCGATGTGCGACCACTTGGAGAGAAAGCGCTTAGTCCTATCTGTTTTAGGACACCTGTAGTCTTTTAAGGCAAGAACGCGTTCCAATGCATACGGCCAAAGGCCGTTAGCTGAACTCAGGGCAACAAAACAAGTTGGGATAGTATATGTTCAAAGCAGAATTCGCAGACGCAAGAGTATGGAAGAACCTGCTTGCCGCGATCTCTACTCTTATCGAGGAGGCTGATTTCGAAATAGCGCCAGATAGAATCAAGCTGAGGTCAATGGACCCCTCTCACGTGGCGATGGTGGACTTCGAACTGCAGAGTTCTGCTTTCGAGAACTACACGTGTACCTCTCCATTGAAGGTCAGAATGAACATGAACTCGATGCTCAAGCTGCTAAGAAGAGCTGGAACCGATGAGCATCTTGAGATAGTATATGATGAAGCAACCAAGAAGATTGAAATGACACTCAAAGGAAAGATGACGAGAAAGTTCACGATGCCAACTCTCGAACCTGCCGAAGAGGAGGTTCCCACTCCGAAACTAACCTTCAATGCACGGATCAAGATGATAGCAAGCAGTCTCAGAGATATGATCGAAGATTCTCAGGCAATCAGCGACAATGTGCGACTTGACTCCACCGCCGACAAGTTTGTGGTTAACTCCTCAGGAGAGTTGAGTACTGCTACGATCGAGTTGGAGAAAGGAAGCGAAGCATTACTCGAGCTCGAGGTCAAGGAGCCCTCGAAGGCAACGTTCAACCTCAACTACTTGGCTGAGATCATAAAGGCAGGAGTCACAGCTTCTGAAGTTGTAACTGTCGAATACTCTTCGAATATGCCTGTTCGAATCCAATTCGAGTTGCCACAGCAGGGACAATTGCAGTACTATCTTGCTCCTAGGATAGAAGCGGAATAAGCAATCTGACATGCTCAGCAAGACCGACCAAGCGAAATACCCGTTCGCTCCTGAAGCAGTAGAATACGTGAGAAGGCGAGGACTGACCGTCGACGAGTTGTCAGATCCCAGTTACGCGACGATTCTAGACAGAGCGGAGGATAGGATCACGCAGGCGATAACGGAGGGATCCGTTTCGTCAGAGTGGCAGAATGATGATCTGGAGATTCTTTCGTTTCCTGTTGCGGTCTACTTGGCGACGATGATTCAGGATGACTGGGTCAAAAGACGATTCGCGCTAGCTGAGTCTAGAAGAGCATCACAGTTCCTGATCGGTGAGGACATAGACAAGTTTACTGAAATAGCTTCAAAGACTTTCGCTTGGAACATAGAGGTCGCCGGGACAGAATCGAGCAGGGACGTACCACATATTGGAATAGGGTTCAAGAACTATATCAAGAACGCATTAAGGATCAGAGATCCAAAGTGGAAGCTGACAAATCGCCTAGTTAGTCACGGACTCGTCCAAGTAGGCAAAGATGAGGCTGCAAGACTTCTCCAAGAGGAAATCCAAACTAGGATACTGAGTAGAATGAAGGACATACCTGGTGAGGAACCAGATTATCTGATGAACAGGATTCAAAGGCTCAGAAGACTGGTTGCAGAGAAGGGGACCGTGACTTACTGGGAGTTACCAAAAATCGCTGTTCGCTCCGCCATGCCCCCGTGTATGCGCAATCTATACGACTCAGTACACTCGGGAAAGCACATAGCTCACATTGGCCGGTTTGCTCTAACGTCATTCTTGGTCAACATCGGAGCAACCCAAGAGGATGTCCTGCTTCTTTTCAAGACAGCCGCTGACTTTGATGAAAGAAAGACTCGATACCAAGTCGAACATATTGCTGGATCCAGAGGGGCGAGAACCAGATACTCACCACCGAAATGTTCCACTCTAAAGACTCATGGACTATGTGTCTCGCCGGACGAGCTGTGCAGTCAGATCAGCCATCCACTCACATACTACAGAAGAAGGCTACGCAGGAGTTTCCCAAGAGGCCGAAGGTATGCAGAGGAATGAGGAGTACGTAGAGAGGAAGTTCGAAGAATACTATCGCGACAATGTTCAACGCACAAAGCCGCCTCCTGAAATGGAGAAGAGAGAATACGGGTTCCTGTTGTTCAAAGAAGGTGTGATGGTAAGACATAGGGCCTTCAGGACGCCATCCGATCTTCATGCGTTCATCAGGACTACAGTGCCTGCACACGCGTACAATTCGACAGCGTACTATCTTGAGCCCGAGGAAGATATGGACAGGAAGAACTGGCAGGGTGCCGATCTCACCTTTGATGTCGACGCCGATCACATTGCCACCCCCTGTAAATATGTCCATGACGTTTGGACATGCAAGAAGTGCAACGCAAAAGGAAAAGGCCCAGTGCCAGATAGATGCCCAGAGTGCCAAGGAGAAAAGCTGGATGAGGAGGTCTGGCTCTGCGAGTCCTGCCTAGAAAGAGCCAAGGAGGAAGTCATCAAACTCGTGGATTTTCTGGCTGAGGACTTCGGATTCTCCAGAAGAGATATTACGACCTGCTTCTCCGGGCACAGGGGATATCACGTACATGTGAGAGCAGAGGAAGTCAAGAGTCTGGATAGCGATGAACGCAAGGAAATAGTCGACTATGTTACTGGTCTGGGCTTCGACCTTAACCTCCACGAGGGCCTTCTAGACAGAAAATCATCATCCGAAGGATCGTACGTTGAAGATCGGGGTTGGCGAGGTAGAGTCGCTAGAGGCCTCTACGAGATTCTCACCAAGACCTCGGAAGACGAGATGGCAAGCTGGAGGATCAAACGCAGAGTAGCCAAGACCATAGCCGAGAAAAGAGACGAATTCGCATCGTTGTGGATCGCAGAAAAGGTGGAAGAATTCCCCGAGGGAGTTGGGCCTACAACGTGGAGACTGCTGATCCAAAAAGCAGTTGAGAGAGAATCTGTGAAGGTTGACACGGTAGTCACAACTGACACGCATAGGCTGATTCGCATACCCGAAACGTTGAATGGGAAGACCGGGTTCAGAGCAGCGGAGGTCAGTAGCATCGAGAGGTTCGACCCGTTCAGCGATGCCGTCGCATTCAAAGGCGAGGAGACAGTGTATGTGAAGGAGGCCCCACAGTTCAGGGTTGGGAACGAGTGCCTCGGGCCATATTCTGATACCGTTGTCACCATACCAGCCGCAGCCGCGCTTCTACTCATATCGAAAGGAAAAGCTTCGCCCAGAAGGGACTGAGATGTATCAAGAACTGTACGAGGCCTGGAGAAGAGAGAGACTATCAAAAGATCTCCAGCCACTTCCCAAGGACTTCTACGAGAAGGCAGCGGACTACACGAGAAAATTGAGAGAGAACCAGAGGATGATTGACAGCAAGACGATGAAGGCAAGACTACTTCAACAGGAGTTGGAGAACAGTATAAGACTATCATCCGAAATCCTAGCCTCAAGATTTGAGAAAATGGTTGACTCTTTGCTGTCGAACGAAAAGCCGATTCCAACAGGGTTCCTCGCACGACCTGAAGAAAGCATCTATCAAGAACTGCTCCAAGCGTCAAATCAGAGTTCACGAATGAAGAGAAACCTTTCAGAAGGAAAGCGCACCGAAATTTCTCCATCGGCATCAGAAGACCTGCCACAAAAAATATTAGTGCGATTTGCTTGTGAAATCCCGGCAATAGTCGGCGTTGACTTGAAGACCTACGGTCCCTTCAAGCCTGAAGACGTAGCGTCCCTGCCGGCCGAGAACGCTAGAGCCCTGATACATCAAGGGGCAGCCATCAAGGTAGAGGTCGAATAGATGTGAAGATTCCAAAGACGATAAGCACCTACTGCCCTAAGTGTAGAAAGCATACAGAACACTCTGTCTCGCTCTATAAGGCTGGAAAGCAACGGGCTCTTGCATGGGGCGCGAGGAGACATGAAAGAAAGCGGCACGGTTATGGCGGACAGAAGTACCCAGAGTTGAAGAGAACAGCAAAGACCACGAAGAAACAATCAGCCAGACTAGAGTGCAAGACGTGCAAGTACACAGTCTTCAGGTATGGAATCAGACTCAGGAAAACGGAAATGGAAGGATAGATAACACATGCCTCGAAAGGAGTTGATCCCCCAGCCACGCAGCACATTCCTCAAGCTCAAATGTCAAAAGTGTGGAAACGAGCAGGTGGCCTTCGAAAGAAGTTCGACGCCGGTAAGATGCAACGTCTGCGAAGAAGTTCTTCTTGAGCCTCGAGGAGGTAAGGCGAAGATCAAGGCGGAGATAATTCAGACTCTAGGTGTGTGAGAAGATGGGTACCATCGGAGAAATGTATCCTGAGGATGGAGAACTTGTCGTTGCGACCGTCAGGAGGATAGCCGACTATGGCGCCTACGTTACCCTAGACGAGTTCGACGAACGAGAGGGACTCGTACACATATCTGAAGTCTCGACCACTTGGGTGAGAAACATCCGAAATCACATAAGAGAGGGCCAGAAGCTGGTTCTGAAGGTTCTAAGAATCAACAGGCAAAGAGGCGAAGTTGACCTCTCGTTAAGAAGGGTGACAGGACGTGAGAAAGCCGAAACGATGCTTCAGTGGAAGAAGACCAAGAAGGCTGAAGCCATACTCAAGAGTGCAGCTGAGAAACTCTCAGCAGACGAAAAGACACTTACTGACATCAGAGAAACGATCTTTAAACAATACGACTCAGTTTATGACGCATTGGAGAAATCGATTGATAGAGGAGAAGAAGTCTTCACAAAACTAGGACTCACATCAGAATGGTCAAAAGCACTAGCAGAAAACGCAAAGTTGAAGATCAAAGTGAAGAGGACCACCCTGACTGGAACGGTCGAGCTCACATCACAAAAACCAGACGGAATCACAGCGATAAAGACCGCGCTTCTAAACGCCGAGAAGATAACGCCCAAGGGAATTGATGTCAAGATCTACACGATAGGGGCGCCCAGATACCGCCTCGAAG
>CAZGZF010000004.1:5705-35472 GCA_964529995.1 uncultured Candidatus Bathyarchaeia archaeon | reverse complement strand
AAAGGTGGGCTCCTATCTTCGTGCGGGATCAACCCCAACACCAGAAAGGAGACATGGGCGCTCAAAGAATTATCGCCACTGACCATGACCAGAGAACAAGCTTGGAGTAGCGCGCCCCACGGATGGGAGAAAACCAAATAGGCGTAGCCTGGCCAATGTGCAAGAAGGGTAGGTTACTTTGAAGCCTCGCGGAAAAGTGGAAGTTCTTCAACTCATACTGACAGCTGTCTTCGCCGCCCTCGTCGCAGCTGCGACCATGATAATTCGAATACCGATTCCAGCTACAACAGGCTACTTCAATATAGGGGACGCCATGATCTTCATCGCGGCTCTTCTCTTTGGACCGATCATAGGAGGAGTCGCCGGGGGATTCGGCTCAGCCATTGCCGACATTATCGGATATCCTCTATTCGCACCTTACACGCTTGTCATAAAGGGGGTTGAAGGGTGGCTCGTTGGGAAGCTCACCAGGAGAACCCTCAACTCAGATTGGATCGCGTGCGTCCTCGGAGGCTCGGAGATGGTACTAGGCTACTTGCTCGTGGAGGTCTTCCTGTTCGGTTTAGGAGCTGCTCTAGAAGAGCTGCCTTTCAACATCTTTCAAGTGGTTGCTGGAGTTGCGATAGGTCCAACAAGTGCACTGTTGCTTAGGAAGAGGTTGCCCTCAATCCTGACTGCCACAACTTAGAACCTTCGCCGAAGGGCCGTCCACAGATCGTCTGCCTCCGGCAGTGAAAGCCTCGTCTCGTGACCAGTTCTTTTCACAAGAATCCGCTTGGACCAAGATGGAAGCACTTCCCCTATTATAGTCGCCTGCACTCCTCGCCGCTCAAGACGAGAGACAATCGAATCAGCGCTCCTCTCCTCAGCAACCACTAGGAGAGAGCCGGAGCTCACCAATTTCAGTGGGTCAATTCCGAAAAAGCTACAAATCTTCTGAGTTTCCGGAGCCACCCTGATCGATTCCTCATAGACTCGAAAACCTGTCCTCGACGCGTTCGCCAGCTCATTCAGGCCTCCTGCAATGCCTCCCTCCGTGGGATCATGCATTGCCAGCACTGAACCACATTCAAAAGCAGTCATAGCATCTTCGACGACACTGGTCATGTCAAAAAAAGCGACCGCCCTCCTGACGAACCCCTTGCCAAATGCTCTTGTCAACGGCCCCGCACGATCAGACGCCAGAATAGCAGTTCCTTCGACGCCAGCGCCCTTGGTCAGTATTATCTTTCTTCCAGGCTTGGCATCGCTACAGGCTACATATCCGCGTGTGCTGACACGACCTGCTGCGCATCCTATGACTAGGGGATGATCGAGGCCTGGGGTGACCTCAGCGTGGCCTCCGACTATCGCCACGCCCAACTTTTTCGCCGCCTGTCCCGTTTGTCTACAGATCGTACGTAGAATCTTACTTCCCGACCCCTCAGGGAGCATTATGCAGGAAAGGAACCAAGTGGGCCTGACCCCCCTCGTAGCCACATCGTTTGTGGTCACACGAACAGAGAGCATCCCGATCCTACTAAGAGCTCCGCTTATTGGATCGCACGACAACGTCAACAGCTCCTTTCCCACCTTAACTATTGCCGCGTCCTCACCATGAGACGGACCGAGTATCACATCCGACCTCCGAGAACCCAGGTACTTGAAAACAATCTCGAAGAGAGCTTTAGGTGGAACCTTGCCCAGTGGGAACTTCCTGGTGTCCAAGTCACTTCGATCTCATTACCCGTTCGCATGGGGCTTTAAAACATCCCATTCTGCGTCCGCCCATCCTTCAGAGATTCGCAAAACCGCAGGTTCCCATGCGGTCATCAAGGCGACCGCCTATTAGACAAATGCCTTATCAAAGGATAGCAACAGGTTGTGGCACCGCCCGAGGCAGGCGAACGCTTGTGGCTTCAGAACAAACTGTTGCGAACAGCAGACTCAAAGCGAAGATTGAAAGTGAAATTCAAGATATGATTGACGAGCTGGAAGAGCAATCAAGAATATCGAGGAAAGAAGGCTTCGAAGGCTTAGAACATCACAGAAAAGAATGGTTTCAGAAAGGATACGAGCAGGGAAAGCTGATCAAACACAAGTATGGTATCACTGGCGTCGACATGAAAGCAGTCTACGAACAGTGTTGCGCCATAATCAAGGACGAAAAGGACAGAACCAGAATTCCCGAAATAACATTAGAGAAAGATGTTCTTGTCCTGCGGAGCCGAGCAGGGACATATTGCCCAACCTTGGAAGCTGTCAAACGAAAGACAGGATCGTACGTTCTTGGAAAAGGCATGCCGGAGCTCTGCCAGTTCTGCAAGAGAGCATGGTTTCATGGCGCCCTTCAAGCCGCCACCAGCAGAAGATTGGCTCACAAAAATGTTTCGTCGCGTATACGTGGAGATGTCGACTGCGTGGAAACCTTTTACCTGCAATAGCTGATGAGTTCCCCTTTTCATCAAGCTATTCTCGTACTTAGGAGCGCTACATGGCGAGCCGCAACGGAAAACGATCAGAGAAAGGCTGAGTCTGATCCCTCAAGCACTGCGTTTAGGTCGAGTATATGAGCAGGCGTTGATCCCGCTGAAACCTAGGGTGTCTATGAGCTTCAGTATCAACGAGGTCAGCGTGTCAGCTTGGTTGCCAAGGTCTTCTCTATGCTGCTGAGACGTTTCTCTATTCCGTCAAGCCTCGCCAGGATCTCTCTCAATAGTCTTTGGGTTTCATCTGGGGCGTAAGGGATTATCCTCTGCGGTTCGATCGGAGGTGGTATCGGAGTCGGCTCAAAAGGTTTCCTAAGCGGCAGCTTCTCTTCGAACGGTTTCCTCAATTTCTCTGATCGGACTGCCATCTGTACCGTTTTGGTTTAGAGCCTCGCGGGCATTATAGTTTTCCTTGAATGTTGAAGCTCTACAGCAAGCAATTGGCCATCTTCTCTGACTTCAGCTATGTCTCAATAGAAAAGATAGCCGAACGACCTTCCCAAATCACGTTTGATCGGAACGGCCTTCGGCTATGTGAGACGAGTCCTGAAAAGGCTGGGATAGAACATCAACTGTGACTCCACAACGCGATAGAATCCGGGACAGAGAATCGCCATCATGATTGTACTCCCGATCCTCATCGTGTCAGTCGCGGCTTTACTGATCGCATGGGCATTCTGGATGATATGGCAAATAGGCCGAGACAGACGGTGGGGTGCTCAAGTTGCAAACCTCATGCGATTAGTCTATCCCGCCCTCTAGTCGGCGGAATCTGCTCGATCTGTAATGGATTCAAGCTGGGAGGCGCGCCAGAGAGAAGAAAAGACTCTGACCGTTCAACAACTATCTGAATCGAATCTTACGCTTTTGATTCGCAAGATAGCACTTTGGCGCCACCTCATAAGCAGGTCTTTATCTCATTAGTAGAGCAGACCGGATAATTAGTATGGAAATCTTTAGGCTCTGTCAGCAAGCTCACAAATAGAGGGAGTGCTCAGATATTGAAAATCGGGAAGACAACTCTTGAACTTGAGCAGGGAGACATAACCGATCTGGATTGTGACGCAATCGTGAACGCGGCAAACGCAGATCTATTCCTGGGCGGTGGCGTCGCAGGGGCAATTCGAAGGAAAGGAGGAACCGCCATCCAAGAAGAATGCAACAGGATTGGAAGGATAAACGTTGGCGAAGCCGCCATAACGACAGGCGGAGGACTCAAGGCAAGACATGTGATTCATGCTGTAGGCCCAAGATTCGGCGAAGGAGAGGAGGATGCAAAGCTCGCTTCGGCCACCCTTAGCAGCCTGAAGCTTGCTGATCGATACAGGTTAAGGTCGATCGCCTTTCCTGCAATAAGCACAGGAATATTCCGATTTCCTGTAGAAAGATGCGCAGACATAATGCTGTCCACGACCATCTCATATATCCGGGGAAGAACCGGAATAGAAAGAGTTGCGTTCTGCCTTTATGACTCGGATACCTTCAATGTTTTTCGTTGGAAATTGGCCAGCCTGACACAGACCTAGAATGTCATACTTTTTAGATCAGTGTCTTCTGCTCTAGCAACCCTGCAAGCTTCTTGAAGTCTTTCTCAAGAGTATCCCTCAACCCAGCAGTGTACAGGGCCGCCGCCGGATGATACATGGGGATGATCTTCAAGCGATCAACTGAGTAGACCCTTCCATGTACCTTTGAAATGTTACTCTTTCTCAATCCATACTTTTCGAGTATGAACCTAGTTGCCGTGTCTCCCAGCGTGGAGATAATCCTGGGCCGAAGCACGCTGATCTGCCTGTTCAGATATGGCGTACAACTGACAATTTCCTCATCGGTGGGCCGCCGATCCCTAGGCTCAAATACCGGCCCTTCCGTTGACCTCACGGTCGTTGCACGACACTTTACAATATTCGTTACGTATGCAGATTCCCTGTTCAGCCCGATTGAGGTAAGTAGCTCGTCGAGGAGCCTCCCCGCCCTGCCAACAAAAGGCCTACCTGCTAAATCCTCCTTTTCCCCCGGACCTTCACCTATGAGCATAACGCGTGGATGATTCGAGCCCTCGCCTGGAACTGTTCTTCTTCTAGTTCGCCACAAAGGGCATTTCTTGCATCGCGAGACCTCTTCGTTGATCTTGTCGAGCTCATGTTCAGCAGACGATTCGGTGCTCTTCATCCGATCCGCCGAGATTCGTTCTTCGACGTGCTGTGAAATCGCACCTGTGAAGTCTTCTAAGGCTCACTTTCTAGTGCTGATGAGAGGCGACGACCGCCTTCTGAATGCAATTACCCCAGCCAAGAGCGCCGAGCAGAGCGCCATCTCCATCAGGCCCTGAGACTGAGGCGAGGTGATTCCGCCACCAGGCGGAGCCGTGGCAGTTGTCCAAACAGTTCGGGTGTAGACTGATGTGCTGGAGATCGTAGATGTGATTGTTGTTGTAAGAGTCAGAGTCCGGTTAACACTCACCCATTGGGTGGTCGTCTCACTTATGACTGTTGGTATGCCATGCACGTAGGTTACCGGAACAGATGTTGTGAAGACATAGGTATGGACGAGTGTCCGGGTGAGCATGGCATATGTTGTATTGTCCATCACAGTCACAACCGTATCCGTGTAGGTTGCGGTCCAGTTCACTGTGCGCGGATCATATCGTGTCAGAGTAATGGGGGCAATCAGAGATGCCTTCGTGACAGTGGAGAGAGCGGCGGAAGACGAAATCGTCGTCTTGGTGAGGGTTGCAGTTCTGGTTTCAGTCCTCAAGTAGTAAGTAGTGACAGGAACCTCACGCAGTAAGATGTACTCTCGCCTCGGAACGAAGTACATCATGAACGCCAAAAACCCGAAAACAACGACAATGAGAAACGCTACCAGAACAATCCATTTTCTTCGGCCGAAGGACAATTGAACCACATCCTCCGAATATGCGTCCACATGTGTTTATAGCTTATCTACTATCACTCGTCAAAGCATGAAGGATATGAAGGTGCGCAATCTCGTCAAAGGTGGGAGCCGTCTGCTTACGCGACACAGCAAAGTTCGAGGTCTCTTCGAAAGACATATGTTGACCCGCGATCATTGACAGAAGGCAAGTCGGGAGCCGTTGACATATGCCAATCACCGATGTCACTAAGAAGCAGCTGGCGCAGAGACACAGGCTGTTCTACAAGATATGTCGTAACTGTGGAGTTCGAAACTCTGCAGCCGCTTACAGGTGTAGAAAGTGCCGCAGTAGCAGCCTTAGGTGGAAGAAGAGAGAACTCGGCGCCAAGTAGGTTTTCTACGGCGTCAGACGGTATCTGTCCCGTGGGAAGAGTGTCACTTCTCGTATGTTCTCTATCTCTAGGAGAGCCATCAAAAGCCTTTCCAGCCCGAATGCCCACCCTGCATGAGGCGGCATGCCATGCTTGAAGACTTTCAGATGATCTTGAAACGCGTTTGGGTCTAGACCTTTCTCCCTCAACCTCTCGACCAGCACTTCCTCTCGATCTACACGTGAGCCTCCCGATGCGATCTCAACCCACTCATACATGAAGTCGAACCCGTAGCTCACTTCTCGGTTGTCCTCTCTAGGTTTGATGTAGAACGCCTTGGCTTTCGTCGGCCAGTCGGTGATGAAGTAGAACTCGTTCCTATGAAGTTCCTGAAGGATACGATATGCCGGCGTCGGGATATCCTCTCCCCATGGCACATCTTGGCCTCTCAGTTTCAGCTCGCGAAGGACTTGGTCGTATGTGTGCCTTCTGAGCGGAAGCGCAGGAACCGGAGGTTCTGCTCCTAGCACCTTCAACTCTTTGCGGCAGACATCTTTTACGTGGAGGACGAGTTCACACGTGAGCTGCTCGAGAACTCTCATTACATCTTCTGAAGTCGCGAACGCCTCTTCAACATCAACAGATGTGAATTCGTTCGTGTGTCGCCTTGTGTCGTGCTCCTCAGCCCTAAAGAAAGGGCCTATCTCCCACACTTTCTCGAAGACTGTCACCAACTGCTCTTTATAGAGCTGAGGACTCTGGGCCAGGTACGCCTTCCTCTCGAAATAGTCCACAGGAAAAAGTGCCGCCCCGCCCTCAGTGGCGCTCACTATGAGCCTGGGCGTGTGAATCTCGACGAACCCATGTTTGGAGAAAAAGTCCCTTGTCGCTATGAGAACTTCGTTCCTCACCTTGAAGATGGCGGTGGCCTCGGGCCGGCGAAGGTCGAGGATCCGCGCGTTGAGTCGGACATCGATCTCTGCTGGTACTCTCCCGGTAGGATCGAGCGGAAGCGGATAGGAAACCTCCCCTAGAATCTTCACATCTGAAGGAATCACCTCAGCACCGTGTGGAGCTTCCTTCTCCGCATGTACAGTACCCTTAACGCCGACTGCGAATTGCCTTCCTATCATGGAGATCTTGTCCAAGAGTCCTTTGGAAGCCTTTGCCTTTGGAACTGTGACTTGGACGAGGCCTTTCATGTCTCGAACAGTCATGAAAAGAATCTTGCCTAGGTCACGGATGTCTTGAACCCAGCCGAAGAGGACTACCTCTAAGCCGTTCAGTTTTGGCATGATATCTGTGGAGTAGTGGGTTCTTCTCCAATCGTCCAAGTTATCAACCGTCAACTTCGCTACGCTCAATGATCACTTTCCGACTAGACTAGACAAAACCCGAGCCACATCTGTAGGCTTTTCGGCCACATGTACGCCTGCGCCTCTCAACGCCTCAATCTTGCTAGCAGCCGTCCCTGTCCTTCCGGAGATTATGGCTCCAGCATGGCCCATCCTTCTTCCCGGAGGAGCAGTTCGTCCCGCAACGTAGGCGGCCACAGGTTTGGGATAGGCGGTAGCCTTAATGTACTCCGCCGCGTTCTCCTCAGCGTTCCCTCCGATTTCTCCTATCAGCACAACTGCCTTGGTCTCCTCGTCTGCTGCAAAAAGCTCAAGGAAATCTATGAAACCAAGGCCAACGATAGGGTCTCCTCCTATCCCAACGCATGTGGTCTCGCCAAGCCCGGAATTCGTAAGCGCAGCCGCGATCTCGTACGTTAAGGTTCCGCTTCTGGACACAAGTCCAACCTTTCCCTTAGAGAAGACATGTGCTGGCATGATTCCCAACTTGCATTCATCCGGAGCTATTATGCCAGGCGTATTCGGCCCAATCAGGTGTATCTTCCTCTCGTGTGCTACTGCTCGAATCTCCATTGTATCTCGGATAGGTATTCCCTCCGTGATAATGACAACAGGGCTTATGCCCGAACCAATCGCTTCCAGAGCGGCGTCCCTAGCGAACGGAGCGGGGACGAAGACTATAGAGGCATCAATCTCATGCGCCTCAGCAGCCTCAGCCACCGTATCATAAACAGGGACGCCGCAGACGCTGGCTCCTCCCTTTCCAGGAGAGGTTCCTGCGACGATCTTCGTCCCATACTCCAACATTAGCTTCGTATGAAACTCGCCTTGTGAACCTGTGATACCTTGAACCAGCACCTTCGTATTCTCGCCGACAAGCACAGCCATTCAAGTCACCCCCTGGATCTGGCTACGACCTCCCTGGCTCCCTTCTCCATACTCTCCAAGAAGGAGATCCCCGCTTCTTCGAGGATCCTGCGGCCTTCCTCCTCGTTCGTCCCAACCATCCGAATAACAATTGGCACATCCATTCCGATCCTCTTCTTGGTCGAAACGATTCCTCTGGCCACATCGTCACACCTCGTGATGCCAGCAAGGATGTTGATGAACAGGGCCTTGGTCCGCCTATTTGACAGAACTATTTCAAATGCGGCTTCAATTCTCTCAGCTGTCGCGCCTCCCGCTCCGGCGTCACAGAAGTTGGCGGCTCTTCCTCCATAATAGTTGATCATATCCAACGTGGCCATGACAAGCCCTGCGCCGTTCCCTATTACTCCGATGTCCCCATCAAGTTCAACGTAGGACAGCCCCTTCTCCCGAGCCCTAAGTTCGATTTGGGTGAACTCCCCATCTCTGCGTCTTATCCTCTCTTGAAACTCTTGGTGTCTCCATAGAGAATTGTCATCGATCAGAACTCGGAAATCTGCTGCGATGAACCCTCCCTCCTTCGTCTCAAGAAGTGGGTTTGACTCAACGAGCTCACAATCATATGTCATGCCGATTCTGAAGATCTTCGAAATTGTCACGGCCAAATCTATCAGCTGCTTGCCTGACAGTCCAAGCCTGCGCCCCACAATTCTTGCCTCGTAGTCTCTTAACCCTGCAATCGGATCTACATCAAGCCTCACGACCCTTTCAGGAGACTCTGAGGCAACTTCCTCTATGTCGATCCCTCCTTCTGTGGATGCCAAGACCGTGTAGCATCCCACAGATCTATTGACGGTGACGCCAACATACAGTTCTCTCATCGCCGCGACGGCTTCTTCGACAAGGATCTTCCCGACGGGTTCTCCATGGATCTTCATCCCAAACAATTCCTTCGATATGCTGTAGGCTTCTTCGGAGGTTGAGACGAGCCTTATTCCTCCTGCCTTCTTTCTTCCGGCAACAAGAACCTGAGACTTCAGCATTGAAGGCTTTCCCAACCTGTCGAACGCGTCCTTTGCTTCTTGAGGAGTCGAAACGACGAACCCCTTCGGAACAGGTAGAGAAAATTTCTGAGCGATTGACTTTGCTTCGTGCTCATAGAGCTTCATCGTTAGGCTCATCCCAAATGTGGATTTGAACTTCGATTAAGGTTCTACTCCGTTCATTTAAGCCTCGCAGTGCTGAAGATTACCGTAACGCATTTATTAGCCGTCGCGAGTTACGTGTGCCGGAGCCAGCGATACCAAGGCATCGCTAAGGAGGAAGATTCGATGGCAGAGGCAACAGCAGTGCTCATTGGACAGAAGCCGGTGATGAACTACGTGTTGGCCTGCATAACCTTGCTTCAGGGAGGGGCGGGAGAGGTGACAGTGAAGGCAAGAGGACGGGCGATAAGTCGAGCCGTGGACATTGTCGAGATCATTCGAAGACGGTTCATGCCTGAGGTCAAGGTGGGTCCGATAACGATCGGCACGGTGCAGCTTCCAGGGCGAGAAGGTTCAGGAGTATCCAACGTGAGCACTATGGAGTTGGTGTTGAAGAAATAGAGTACGAGCGTATCTCTAGTTCCACATCCCTCCCCTATTTTTCTTAGGGGGTTCGTATTTGGTAAGGACAGAACTCTGCAGTTTCTGTGTGAAGAGTGGCATACTATGCCCAAGATGCCAAGAGAGACTAGATAAAGGGCGAATCACTCAACTCGACCTCAAAGTAATCGGGCTTCTATCTGAGCTTGAGAAGAGCCATCCGATCCTTCAGGAAGTTCATTTTCACAAAGCGGCCGAAGTCGGCGAAACCTTGGCTATCATGGTCGACAGGCGTGATATAGGGAAGATCGTTGGTCTGGAAGGCAGAATCGTGAGAGCCATCAGCGAACAGGCTGGTGGAAAGAGGATAAAGATCTTGGGCTATGGCGGCGATGACAGACAGTTCCTAGAAGAGTTGCTCTCGCCGCTCTCCATCCTAACGATCAACACAGTCTGGTTGCCAGACGGCAGCACAGAAACGAAAGCCATACTCCAAGGCAGAACGCCACGACATATGCCTGTCGACCTAGAAGTCGCCAAGCAATTGGCGAGAGAGATCCAAGGATTGACCCTAAGGATAGAATTCGAAAGACAGTAGCGTACCCTGCAGAAGAATTTGAACAGTTTTATTGCCGTTCTGGATACAACAAGGCTGGAGACGAAGCAGCCCCAATGGTCAAGCTGACCTTCTACGGCGGAGTTGAAGAAATAGGCGGCAACAAGATTCTCCTTGAAGATAGAGATACGAAGATTCTCCTCGACTTCGGGATGAGTTTCGCAGATAGAAGGAGATTCTACTCTGACCCTTGGCTGTCCCCAAAAGACGAGAAGGGGCTCTTGGAATTTGGCATATTGCCTCCTATCGAGGGAGCGTACAGATTCGACGAGAAGGAGGCAACGATAGATGCGATCATGCTCTCTCATTCACACGCCGATCACGCCATGTACACTGCCTTCATCAACAGAAAGATCCCTGCCTATTGTGGAGAGACCACACGAATAATCTTGGAAGGGCTTGCCGAGACAAGATCTCGCGGATTTGAGACCGACATCTCAGGTGTGGCATTCCGAACTTTTCGGACTGGACGGAAGATACGAGTCGGCGACGTCGAAGTCAGACCATATCACGTGGACCATAGCACCCCAGGAGCATATGGATTTGTGATTCACACCTCGGAAGGCGCTATCGTCTATACTGGCGATTTGAGAACTCATGGTTCTAGACCTGACTTGACATGGGATTTTGTGGAGGCCTCCAAGGAGGCGCGTCCGATCCTGATGATTTCTGAGGGAACCAACATAATCGGCGCAGACGTATCCAGTGAGGAGGAAGTCAAGTCAAAAAGCCGTAAGGTGGTGGCCGGAACTGAAAAGCTGGTACTGGCAGACTTTTCTTACACTGACATAGACCGATTGAAAACCTTTCATGACGTTGCAAGACACAATGATCGAGGGCTCGCGATCTCGTTGAAGCAGGCACATCTGCTGTGCAAATTGCAAATGGATAAGGAACTCAAGATTCCTGACGTAGCCTCTGATAGTCACATCGTGATTTACAGGAAGAGGAAGAAGAGATACCACATCTGGGAGGAGAAGCTGCTCGGATTTGATAATGTGAGAGAAGCGTCAGAAGTGCGAAACGAGCAGGGTCGCTTCCTTCTCGTATGCTCTTTCTCAGATATGGGAGAGCTTGTCGAGATAAGACCAGAAGCGGGGAGCAACTTCATCCTGTCGACCTCCGAGCCGTTCAACGAAGAACGTGAGATAGAGTTCGACAAGTTCATGAACTGGCTGGATCACTTCGGTCTTCCGATGTATCAGATTCACAGCTCTGGCCACGTAATGCCAAATGAACTCAAGCGAATGATCTCGGAGATTCGCCCCAGATGTGTCCTCCCGATACACACAGAGCATCCGGCCCTCTTCGCGCGATTCATGCAAAAGATCGCAAAGATTGAACTGCCAAAGAAGCTGGAGTCTTTCTGCCCATCATCATGACAACATACATGAAAACAGAGAGCAGACAAAGGCAAGCGCCACGTTAGGCTTTCTGAGACAGTGTTGAAGTATCCTCTCTTCGAAGTCAATTTCGCTCAAGTAGTCGACCGACCCTTCAACCTGTAACTCCTTTGCGATTGAAAAAATGCGATCCACAGCCCGATCGCTAAGGCCGCTCAGCATTTTCTTGGTAAATCGTCCAATCGAAAACTCTCTTCCCAGAGTCCCTCTCCACGAGGCTTCGTATCTAGAGAGAAATCTTGAGGAGCAATCTCCTTGGTAAACTCCCTCAGCCGCTGTGGTCCCTGCGATTCTAGAGCATGTGAGACCGAAGACGATTCCCCCTCCAGTCGTGGGCTTGACCTGTGACGCTGCGTCTCCTACGATGATAAGGCCATCACTGTGCGTTCTCGATTGAGGGCCACCCAGAGGAATCGGATGGAACGTCACATCGCTCAACGGCCCCGAAATCTTCTTGGAGGCAATTGGATGTCTTGTGGCGAATCGTTCTAGGAGAAGCTTGGGGTTTCCTCTATTCGCGGCGAGCCCGACCTTGGCACTTCCATTCTGCCTAGGAATAATCCAAGCGAAGAAACCCGGTGCGTAGTTGCTTCCCAGGTATATCTCGACCGAGTCAGACTCAACGTTTGACACTTTTGAGCAATCGCCTTGAGCCCCTATGACCATCATATCGTTGTGTGGCAAGGCCAGGCGGGCTTTCCTAAGCAAACTAGCACCAACACCTTCAGCGTCTATCACGACCTTGCACTCCATTCGCAACCGTTTCTCTCCACGAGCGAAGACCCCTCTGACAAGATTCCCCTCAATCCAAAAGGAATCGGCCCCGGTACCCTTGAGATAGGAAACCCCTGCATCCTCAGCCAACTCTGCCAAATACTGGTCAAACAACAGTCTGTCGATAACGTAAGTGACCGGCTTCTCACATTCGATGCGAAGCCTCTTTCCAGAAGGAGAGTGAAAACTTGCCACACTAATCCTGTTCTCGATAATGTCCGAAGGAATCTCAAGTCCGAGAGTCTTCAGGCCGTGAATACTAACGTGGCCAGCGCAATGAGAAGGCCTGCCGATTTCGGAGTGTTCCTCTATGACTGAAACCTTCGCACCGCGCCTAGCTGCAGCTAGTGCAGAGAATGACCCGCATGGACCACCGCCCACTACAAGAACGCCAAGGCTCTCATTCACGCAGGCAGACACATCCTCGCTGCAGCGCCCTTTCAAATTGCCCTTACTGTAATCGCCTTCAAAAGGTAAACCTTATTCTGATTCAGAAGGGCTACTACTGCTCTGTTCGAGAGGAAACGGAATGCCAGACAAGGTTGGGCTTGTACAGTATGGCGTCGGACCCATCGGGGCCAACATCGTAAGGCTTGTGCTTCAGAAGGAAGGATTCGAGTACGTGGGCGCTATCGACATCGACCCGAACAAGATTGGAAAAGATCTTGGAGAGATCGCCGGAGTTGGAAGGAACCTAGGCGTAACGCTCTCTAGCGATGCGAAGAAGGTGCTCAGCACCTCGAAGGCTGATGTGGTTATTCACACAACAGCCTCGTTTCTTAAGGACATCCGTCAGCAGATAGTAGAGATCGTAAATGTGGGCCTCGATGTGGTCTCAACATCAGAGGAACTTACTTTCCCGTTTCTCAAGAGTCCGCAGATAGCGAAGGAGATTGACGACCTAGCCAAGAAGAGGAATGTAACAGTCCTTGCAACAGGAGTGAATCCGGGATTTCTCATGGACATGTTTCCTTTGACCGTCACCAGCGTGTGCCAGAACGTCAAGAGTGTCAAGGTCACAAGGATCATGGACGCTTCAATTCGAAGGCTTCCCTTCCAGAAGAAGATCGGTGCTGGTATCACTGTTGAGGAATTCAATAGGGCTGTGGCCGGAGGTAGGATGGGACACATAGGACTGCCGGAGTCTATTGCAATGATTGCGGCCGGGTTGGGATGGGACCTTGACGATATCCAGCAAACCATTGAACCAGTAACAGCGGACAGGATCCTGAAGACCCAGCATCTCAGTGTGGACAAAGGCCAGGTCTCAGGGCTTCACCAAGTCGGGAAAGGAGTCGTGAAAGGCAAAACGGCTATTACACTTGACTTTTGGGCGTATGTTGGCGCTCCTGACCCCAAGGATTCGATCTTCATCGAAGGAACCCCAAATATCGACCTCACCATAAGAGGAGGCGTCCATGGAGATTTGGCGACAGCCGCGATGGTCGTGAACTCCATTCCAAGAGTGATCCATGGCCCCCCGGGGCTCATGACGATGAAAGACTTACCAGTCCCATGTGCTCTTCTTAGAAGAATCACGAGGCCGACAGGAACGTGAGGATTATCCCTCCCTTTTTCGGACGAGATTTCCGACGGTGGAAATCGGGCAACGGATAAATAGGCGATTTATGGGCTGTTTGAGGCTACTAGGTGCAATGCTTGAGTGAAGCCAAGACTGTCAAAATGCCTACCTGCAACTGGTGTGGAAGAATGATCCTGCCAGGAGAGGGGGCAGTCCATTTCTCATGCCCCCAATGCGGCGAGGTAATTATCTGGCGCTGCGAGAAGTGTCGACTGTTCGGCCGACCATATAAATGCCCGAAGTGTGGGTATACGGGCCCATAGCTGATCAGAGACCATGGCAAGAGTTCTGATGCAGATCAAGGTCTTCCCTTCTGAGGTCAGCGTCGATCTGACGAAGCTTCAAGCTGAAATAAGAGAAGGCATGCCGGAAGGAGCGGCTGTGGTCAAGGTCCAAGAAGAACCCATCGCATTCGGCCTCACCGCACTTATTATTACGATCTCAATGGTCGAAAAGGACGGTCTTACTGAGGAAGTCGAGAAGGCTATCACCTTAACGGCAAACGTTGGAGAGATACAGACAGTTGCAGTGAGTAGGTGCTAATCCAGAGAAGCAGGAACCTGTTACTTTGAGTAACATTTATATGCAACCGCCGTTACCTTGAGTAACAAGTGTGACCACGCGTGACCGTCGAGAAGATGTCGAAGAATAGAAGGACTCGAGCCCTGGACTTCCCGCAGGAGTACAAGGATCTCGAAGAAATGTTCGAAGAAGCGTTCGAACTACTGGATGTCTTCGAGAGTTCAACTCGCCTCAAAATGCTCTTCTCAATGTACAGAGGGCCATGCAACAAATCATATCTGAGAACCCTCGTCAATCCAAAGCTTGTATACGAGAATCTGGCCATACTTCAAGAGCGAGAGCTCATAGAAGAGCTTTCAGATGGAAGTTTCGATCTGACGCAGATCGGAAAGAGAATACTGCGTGAATATATGCAATTTCTAGAGAATCTTCGAAGAGTTGTGTGGGAGGTCTAGAAGGCTTTTGAGTCTCTCAACCGAGCACGCGTGGTCTGATTGTGGTAGAGAGTTTGAGAACTTGATGAGTCTAACAGAGGAGATTTTGAATTGGTGAATAAAGAAGTGCAGCTAAGGGTTGCAGACGCAAGGCAACGTGACATTGGCCACGGAAAGGTCAGAATAGATAACAAGACGATGCAGAGCCTAGGGATCACTGCCGGAGACTTCGTCGAGATTCATGGAAAAAAGGCCACGGTCGCTGTGGCCTGGCCGGCATATGCGGAGGACCAGGGCCAGGACATTATTCGCATGGACGGCATCGTCCGAAGAAACTCGGGTGTCGCCTTGAACGAGTATGTCCTAGTTAGGCCAGCAGAGGTTAAAGAGGCCCAAAGCATAGTGTTCGCACCAACGGATGTCCGCCTCAGCGTTGATGAGGACTTCGTCAACTTCGTGAAGCGCCGCTTCATGGATATGCCATTTCGTGAAGGCGACATGACGCTTCTCTCAATCTTCGGAAGCGCTGTCCCCCTAGTAGTAGTGAGAGCCAGACCTCACGGCGCGATCAAGATCACAGATGAGACATCGGTCCAGGTTCTAAGCGAGCCCACTCCCGAGAAGAAGGGAATTCCGATGATCACCTATGAAGACATCGGAGGTCTTCACGAAGAGATCCAAAGGATCCGAGAGATGGTTGAACTGCCGCTGAGACATCCAGAACTTTTCCAGAGACTTGGAATCGAGCCTCCCAGAGGAGTCTTCCTCTTCGGTCCTCCAGGATGTGGCAAGACATTGTTGGCTAAGGGTGTAGCGAACGAGTCGGATGCCAATTTCTATGTGATATCGGGACCCGAAATAATGAGCAAATTCTACGGGGAGTCTGAGGCACGCCTAAGGGAGATCTTCCACAAGGCTCAGGAAACAGCGCCAAGCATAATCTTCATCGACGAACTCGACGCAATTGCGCCGAAGCGGGAAGAAGTCACTGGAGAGGTCGAGAGGCGTGTAGTAGCTCAGCTACTGTCGCTCATGGATGGGATGGGTGCGAGAGGAAACATAATTGTGATAGGGGCCACGAATAGGCCTAACGCGATTGACCCTGCTCTCAGAAGGCCAGGAAGATTCGACCGAGAGATAGAAATAGGCGTTCCAGACAGACAAGGACGATTCGAAGTCCTACAGATACACACTAGAAACATGCCACTTGCCAAAGACGTGGACCTGCAGAAACTCGCTAACTTGACACATGGATATACAGGAGCTGATGTCTCATCCCTCTGTCGTGAGGCGGCGATGAAGGCTCTGAGACGCTACCTACCTGAGATCAACCTCGAAGAAGAGAAGATACCAACCGAGACTCTGGATAAGATGGACGTAAGACTAGATGACTTCATGGCAGCATACAGAGAGATAACCCCATCAGCAATGAGAGAGGTATACGTCGAGGTTCCCACAGTGAAGTGGGAAGACATAGGCGGACTCCTAGACGTCAAGCAAGAACTGGTCGAAGCTGTAGAATGGCCCTTGAAGAAACCTGATGTCTTCAAAAGAATTGGGGTGCAACCTCCGAAGGGCATACTACTTTTCGGGCCACCAGGATGCGGGAAGACTATGCTTGCCAGGGCAATATCAACGGAAAGCGAAGCGAACTTCATTTCAATCAAGGGACCTGAGATCTTCAGCAAATGGGTAGGAGAATCTGAGAAGGCGATCCGTGAAGTATTCAGAAAAGGAAGAACAGCGGCACCATCAATAATATTCTTCGACGAGCTTGACGCCGTTGTTCCCAGACGCGGCATGGGCTATGCAGACTCGGGAGCCTCCGAGAGGGTGATAAGCCAACTCTTGACGGAGATGGATGGAATCGAGGCTCTGCAGAATGTTGTGGTGGTCGCTGCAACAAACAGACCGGACATCTTGGACCCTGCAGTGCTGAGGCCAGGAAGATTCGACAGATTGATCTATGTACCAGCTCCTGACGAACGAACCCGTCTCCAAATACTCAAGATACATACAAAAGGCATGCCGTTGGCAAAGGACGTCACTCTGGACGACCTCGCTGAGAAAACAATTGGATACTCCGGAGCTGACCTGCAAGCCGTATGTCGTGAAGCAGGTATGATCTCGCTGAGAAACGACATCAACGCAAAGGAGGTCTCCACCAGCGGCTTCAACGACGCCCTAGACAAGATCAAACCAAGCCTCTCGCCAGACATAGAGAACGCATATCTTGGATTCGCGAAGCGATTCAGAAAAGAGAGAGCCGCTATGCCCATAGCGGCGTAGAGGGACAGCAAGTGACCGACAACAAGACGTGGGGTCCTCGTCCAATGAACTTGGTGGTTGTCGAGACACTCCAGAGAAAAGGGGCAATGACTGACGGGGAGCTTCTCACAGAGATGAAGGATTCATACGGCGATCTGAGCTTCAGAGAGTTGAATAGGACTCTTCTCAAGCTTGAGATTACAGGCGTCATACGAGTCACACGCCTCATGAAAGGCAAGAGAAGAGTTGAACTAGTGGAGAAGAGAGGTACCGCGGCGTAGGAGTCACAGGTGTTGAAGGAGAAGCGGATCGAAGACGAGCTGATCGCAGCCGCCGAGGATCTTGCAGAGAGGATTAAAGAACTGATCAAAGAAGGAAACGCACGAAGGCTGACGGTAAGGCACAAGGACAGAGTCCTACTCGAAATTCCTCTCACCGCCGGGGCAGTAGGGGCGTTTCTTGCTCCACATCTAGCAGCGCTAGCGATATTCAGCGGCCTCCTGACTGGATGTACGATTGTGATCGAAAGCACGAAACAGTAAGCTCTTAGAAGCCCAAGCAAACAGGAAGATGCACCTTTCTCGCAAAGTATAGAAATCGATCAAAATCCCTGCCGCTCGTTCTGCCCGACACGCCTACTTTCACGTTCTATCTGAGCAGGCAAGTAATGGGAACTCGGCATAGAAGACACTCCTTTTCTATTCGCTTGAACAGATTGTACCATGAATAACAATTCAAAGTCTGGTGTGTCGATTTGGGCGTAGAGCTCGGAGATCTGGTCCCAAAAGAAAAGGTCACACTCGACCAGTTCTCAGGTCGATCTATTGCAGTCGACGGTTACAACTCCCTCTACCAGTTTCTTGCAATCATACGTGGCCCGACTGGTGAGCCTTTGATGGATAGAAAGGGAAGGGTCACGAGCCACTTGAGCGGCCTGCTCTACAGAACCACGAACATGGTCGAGAGGGGTATTAGAATCGCTTATGTTTTCGATGGAATTCCTCCTTCGCTCAAGGAGGCCGAGATCAAGAGAAGGTCCAAGGCGAAAGAGGCCGCGCAGCTCAAGTACGAGAATGCCATCGCGCGTGGAGACCTCGAAGAGGCAAAAATGTACGCCCAGGCAACATCGAGGGTGAAGGATCTCATGGTTGAGGATGCGAAAAGGCTTCTCGACGCGCTAGGAGTTCCATGGGTTCAGGCACCTTCTGAGGGGGAAGCTCAAGCGGCTTTCATCGCCAAGAAAGGGGACGTGTGGGCAGCGGCCTCGCAGGACTATGACTCCCTGCTCTTCGGGGCACCTCGACTTGTAAGGAACCTTGCGATAAGCGGCAGAAGGAAGCTTCCGAGAAGGGAAGCATATGTTGAGGTGGAGCCTGAGGTTGTCGAGCTATCACGAGTCCTGTCAGAACTCGGGATCAGCAGAGAACAGCTTGTAGATGTTGGCATACTCGTGGGAACGGACTACAACCCAGATGGTGTCAAGGGGATTGGACCTAAGACTGCCCTCAAGATGGTCAAAGAGCAGGGAAGCATCGACAGAATTCTTCCGAATCTTCAGGTTGAGTTCGCTGAAGACCCTTCCAAGATACGTGGAATATTCCTGAGCCCCAAGGTGACTGAGAACTATTCGACAACTTGGAGTAAGCCGAAGCCAGACGAGGTTGTGCAGTTTCTTTGTGGCGAACGTGACTTCTCTGAAGAGCGAGTCAGGAACGCAGTTGAAAGGATGATATCCGGCCTAGAAGAACAAGAGAAGAAGAGGACCCTAGACTCTTTCTTTCGTTAGCCTTTCCAGCCAGCCTTTCCTCTCATGGGTACGAACGCGACACCGCCAAGACTTTCTTCTTCTATTTTTCCATCTTTTGATCTTCTCATCCGAACAAGTTCCTGATAGAGATGTGGCCCCCCAACTGGTATCAGTAGAACACCTTCTGGAACTAGTTGCTCAATCATCTGTTTCGGGACATCCGGTGCAGCACTCGTGACGATTATCACGTCGTATGGTGCATATTCGGGAAGCCCTTCTGACGCGTCTCCGTGAATCATGGTCACTCGATCCGCATAACCTATGCGTTCTATGTTCTTCTTGGCATATTCTGCGAGTTCCTCGACGATTTCGACTGACCAAACGTGCCCCCACAGCTCCCTAGGCGTATTGCTCGGTGCCACAATCTCAGCGTAGACACAGCTCATGTAGCCGCATCCTCCTCCGACCTCCAATATCTTCTGCCCTACACCCATGCGGCTGTATTCGCAGAACATTGCCGTCATGTGAATGGCGCTTGTTGTCTGCCCAAATCCTATGGGCAATGGGCTGTCAATGTGAGCGTACTTCTGCACTTCAGGGGGCAAGAACTCTTCCCTAGGAACTGTCAGGAGAGCACGTGTGACTTCCTTAGTTTTCAGGATCCTCTCTGACTGTAGTGCTTCGACGGTTCTCATTCGAGCTTCAGCGGCAGTAGACATGGTTGGTCAGTCTCTGGTAGCCTGCAGTGGGATAAGCTTACGAGACCCTTAAGCATTTCAAAAGACAACTCTGTATTGTGATGCTTCATGACCAAGATCTCTGAAACATTTGAGGCACGCGGCCACGTGATGATAAGTGCGATGCACAAGAAGTCCTTCGAGATTACCAAAGAGAGCAATATCACTTTGAGAGGCGACTGTATAGTGGCGGTGGGCTCATCCAAAGGAGCTGCAGACCTCTCTGACGAGTTCAGAAGAGTCGCTAGAAACGACTCTGCCAAAATCACAGTCGTGCTGTCCGCCGAAGGAACTGAAGAAAAAGCTCACGGTAGAGGTAGCTCCAGGTTGTCGCTTAATCATCCTACTGACTTGGTTGCCAGAAAGAGCAACTATACCTGTGGAAGAACGCTGATGATATCTTCTGACAGCGCAGCCCGAGATATGTCTAGAAGATTTGTCCGCCTCATCAGAAAACCGAGCTGTAGAATAATTGTACGACTGGTAGCTGAGATCTAGACCGCTACTTTATGAAACAATCAATGGCCACCTGCCACTCGTGAGGCGATGTCCCCTTGACTACTCTTGAGGAGACATCTTTCTCAGGCTTCCTTCCGGTCTTCAGGAGCGCTTCGAGAAACTCCTTGTTGGCTCTCTCAAGGGGATTCGGGTCCTCGGCGAACGTATAGTAATGAACGATGCCGCCCTCAGGCCTGATGCCAAGGCAGGCAGCGTCCACGTAGGATACTGCTTGGGCCGGAAGATTCATGATCACCCGATCCAATTTTCCGGCCAGACGGTTCTGGATAATGAGCCGAGCGTCCCCTTTGATTGCTGTCACCACATCATTGACCCGGTTGAGCAATATGTTCTCTTGGAGGTATCTGACAGCATCTTCACTAACGTCGATTGCGTACACATGCGCGGCTTTTCGTTTCTTCGCTATGTGAATAGCGAATGGGCCGACACCAGCGAACATGTCAACTACAATCTCGTTCTCTCTGACCTGACTGGCTACTCTCTCATGTTCGAAGGAAAGCCTGGGACTGAAGTAGACCTTTGCAATGTCGAGGTGGAAAATGGATCCGTACTCCGTATGGGTCGTCTCTGTGATATTGGAGCCACCTATGACGTGATACGGCCTGACACGTTTTTCAGTGGATATTGGTCCAGCTTTGCCTAGGACCGTCCGTAGGCTCCGGTTCGTCTCTAGGATAGCCTTGCCTAGGAGTGTCTCTGATCCACGCAGCTCTTCAGGAATTTCTACTATAGCTACGTCTCCAATTATGTCAATAGATCTCGGGAGACTTGCCAACTGGTGAGGGGGAAGCCGATCCTTCAAGGCTTCGAAGATTGTTCGGGGCCTTGAGGGAACCTTGGCGGGCGCAGCTGTGACTATCTGAAATTCTCCTATCTGCTCCTTGAGGGCGGAGAGCTCCGCTTCGCTGGGGCTTCTTAATATTGCAATGAGCAATTGATCACTGTCACGGCTAACTTTGAAGCTTCTGTCTAGGAGTCGAAATTCACGTAGTGCCTTCAGGGCTGACTCTCCGCGACTTCTGGCTAGGCGTAGACAGAGAGTTTGGGCCGCATTGGGCTCTTCCACGTTCTCAACTCCAATCGATATGACTTGAAGCCCTAACTGTCAGCACAATCAACTAGTCTCAGTCAAAGATAAGTGAGACTTGCCTCTATTTGTAGCCATGCCCGGTCAGAGGGTTGTCGTCATTCTCGGTTCAGAATCTGACTATGATTTTGGCGCTCCCATCAAGTCTTTCCTTGAAAGATTCGGGGTAGGCTGCGAGTTCAGAGTTGCTTCAGCTCACAAAGACTCAGAGAGACTCATTCAGATACTTGAAAGCTACGAGAAGCTGGATGAAAACATTGTGTATATCACGGTTGCTGGTCTGTCAAACGCCCTCTCAGGATTCGTGGATTTCAAAACCAAGCACCCAGTCATCGCTTGTCCGCCATGGTCCCAAAACCTCTGGAGTGTCGACATATTCTCATCGCTTAGAATGCCAAAAGGTGTAGCTTCGCTTGTGATATGTGACCCTGAAAATGCGGCTTTGGCTGCTGTCAAGATACTCGCAGAGTCTGACGCGAAGTTGGCAGATCGAGTCAGGCAATATCAAAGAGACATACAGTCAAGAAGTGAGAAGGCCGACGTGAAGCTCAAACAATCTAAGCAAAGTTGAGAGCGTTGAGTCACCCACTCAAATTGTTTCGAAAAGGCAAGATTCGAGACATCTACGACTTAGGCGACGAGCTAGTGATAG
Organism: uncultured Candidatus Bathyarchaeia archaeon; assembly: GCA_964529995.1. Classification (GTDB taxonomy): domain Archaea; phylum Thermoproteota; class Bathyarchaeia; order 40CM-2-53-6; family JALHTG01; genus JALHTG01. The sequence goes on along the minus strand of CAZGZF010000004.1, from coordinate 13,607 downwards.
TCGCGTCCGATAGAGTAAGCGCCTACGACGTTACGCTTCCAGATGAGATTCCACGCAAGGGCGAATCTCTCACAAACCTTTCTACATTCTGGTTCACAAGGACAGGACACATCATTCCAAATCATTTCCTCAAGTGTGAGAATAGCCGTTCCGTGAGAGTGCGTAAGGCTGACCGCATAGATGTTGAGTGGGTTGTGAGGAGCCACCTTTACGGGTCGATGTGGAGAGCGTATGCTAAGGGCATCAGAGAGTATGGGGGGATGAAGCTACCTAACGGGCTGAAGATGGCTGAGGAACTGCCACAAATCATCCTGACTCCAACAACAAAGTCGGAGATCGGTCACGATCAAGACATATCTCGAGGCGAGGCGATTGCACGTGGGCTGCTGACTGGCGACGACTGGCGCCTCCTCGAAGAGGCTTCTCTTGAACTCTACGAGTTCTATCGCGACGCAGCTCGAAGAAGAGGCGTAATCATCCCGGACTTCAAGGTTGAATATGGCAGATGTCGCGGCACACTAATCCAGATAGATGAACCTCCGACTCACGACTCGGCCCGTTTCTGGGCGGAGAGATACTACACAGTTGGCGAACAGCAGGAAGCCCATGCTCTAGACAAAGAGTTTCTAAGAGTCTTTCTTAGAGAATGGTGTGGGTTTACTGGAGAGGGACCTCCGCCGAGGCTGCCTCAGGCGGTGATAGATGAGGTCTCAAAAAGGTGTGTAGGAGCTTATGAGGTGATGAGTGGAAATATGCAAATCGAGGATTTACATTTGAAGAGTCTGCCCCAAGTTCTGCAAGAACTAGGTGGTGAAGGGAAATCTCCGAAGATTTGATTTCAAGATCTACCTTCCGTGCTCCGACAGAGTACAGATATTTCGTAAAGGATCTAGAAGGCTTTCTTTCGCCAGAGGCCTATGTTACTTACAAGGCAATTGTGGAGCGAGCACTCGCTGAGACTTTGGCGAAGCAGGGCCTCTGTCCTCCTGGCGTTGCAGAAGAGATCGCCAAGGCAACCGATCTCGTCACCGCCGAGGAAGTTGAGGAAGAAGACAAGCGGATAAAGCATGACGTGCGTGCACTAGTCAATGTGATTCAGAGGAAGGTAAGCGAACGAGCTAGACCATACGTCCATCTGACGGCAACATCCTATGACATCGTTGACACTGCCAACGTACTGAGATACAAGAAGGCTACGGAGACCGTCATAATTCCAGACATGGTTGCTCTCGAAAAGATATGGATTGGATTGGCGAGAAGGGAGAGGGACGAGGCTCAGATTGGGCGCACTCATGGCCAGTTCGCTGATCCGATAACGTTCGGTTTCTGTGTGGCGCAGTACGTGAGTCGCTGGGGAAACAGAATCCTAGAGTTGAGGGAGGCTGCTCGGAAACTCGTTGGAAAGTTCTCTGGGGCTGTTGGAGCATACAACGCATTGTCTCTCTTCGTCTCAGATCCAGAGAAATTCGAGAGAGACCTCCTCTCGTCGCTTGGTCTCGAGCCGGCTCTCATCTCAACTCAGATTGTTCCACCGGAGCCGATCACTGACCTAATCCACTGCATCGTATCAGCATGGGGCGTCTTGGCAAACTTCTCTCGGGACATGCGCCACCTGCAGAGGTCGGAGATAGGCGAGGTGGGAGAGCCGTTCGAAGAGGAGCAGGTTGGCTCCTCAACGATGCCCCAGAAGAGAAACCCAATCAACTTTGAGAATGTTGAGAGCCTTTGGAAGGAATTCGTTCCGAGAATGATAACAAAATATCTCGACCAGGTCTCGGAGCATCAGAGGGATCTCACGAATTCCGCCTCCCAAAGGTATGATGGGGAATTCCTCATGGCGTTCGATTTCTGCGTCAGAAGAATTGCCAGAGTGTTGCAGAACTTGACTGTCGACAAGACGAACATGAAAAGGAATTTGAAACTCGCTCTTCCGTCAATTGTCGCTGAGCCTCTATATGTTCTTCTAGCTTCAGCCGGACACCCCGACGCTCATGAATACGTCAGAAGGTTGACGATTGAGTCGGCTCGTACAGGACGCTCAATGATTGACTTGGCCCAGTCCGATCGGTTACTCCAACAATACCTTAAGAAGCTGTCAAGTCAGCAAATCGGAGTCATCCAAGATCCATCCAAGTACACGGGTATGTCCTCGATCAAGGTTGACAGGATTCTTACCTATTGGGAGAAAAAGTTGAGGGAAGAGAATCTCTGGTGAGGTCTCGATGAGCCGGAGAGCCCTCATTAGTGTGTATGACAAGTCCGGGCTTGAGGCCTTGCTGCGGTGCCTGTCAGGTTTTGGATTCGAGATCATTGCCTCCGGTGGGACAGCTCAAAGGATAGAACAGTTCGGTTACAGATGCATTGAGACATCAATCTTTACAGGCTTCCCTGAATCGCCGAGCGGCCTCGTGAAGACGCTTCACCCAAAGATCCATGGTGGCCTGCTCTTGGATCCCAACAAACCAGAACAACGAGAATACATGCGCCTTCAAGGAATCGTTCCGATTCATCTCGTGACGGCAAACCTGTACCCCTTTGAGGGGGTGGTCGTGGAGAAGGGTGTCACTGTAGATCGGGCTGTGGAAAGCATCGATATCGGTGGCTCAGCACTAATAAGAGCAGCGGCGAAAGCCGCACTCTTGAACAGGCCAGTTTCAGTCCTTGTCCATCCAGATCAATACAAGAGCTTCATTGAAGAGATGGAAAAGAACGGCGGAGAAATTTCGGAAAGGACCAGGAGAAAACTTGCCGGGGAGGCTTTTGCCTTCACAGCCAGATATGACTCGGCTATCAAGGACTACCTTTCAAGAATTGGTGATGCCTGATGGTAGATGCCCCGCGTCTTAGAAAGATGTATAGAACCGCTACAGAAGAGAAGTTCCCATCGAAGATCAAAGTATCCGTAGGAGATGCAGAGATCTCCCTTGAAAAGGTCTACAGCCTGAGGTATGGTGACAATCCAGGCTATCCGGCAGCGATATTCGCAGAGGCTCCTCTGTTCAAAGAGTTGAAGACAGGGAAGCACGGATTGAGCAAGACCAATTTCGAAGACATCTACAGAGCACATCTGCTACTGAGAAACTTCTCTCGGCCCGCATGCGCCTACATGAAGCACCTGAACCCGTCAGGAGTAGCGATCGCACAGGTTGAAGGCATGCCGCTGAGGACAGTGATAGCTGAGGCTAGGGAGGCTGATAGTCAAGCAGCCTTCGGCGCCACTGTTGGAATAAATAGTCGGGTAAATGGTGAAGCCGCAGAAGAGCTGATCCGAACATACATAGATTGTGTCTCAGCCTACAGCTTCGACGAAAGCGCCTTGACCCTCTTCGGCGAAAGGAAAGACCTCAGAGTAGTGCAGGTAGCTCCTCTCGTCGATGTTGCCGGATTCAACCTGTGTTTCTACTCTCAAGGCTTCGCAACGATAGCAGAGCCTTACAGAAGTGCAATCAAGAGCAAGTCAGATGTTACAGTCGTAACCAAGAGATCCCCCACGGAGGCAGAGTATGATGATCTTTTCTTTTCGTGGACAGTCTGCGCACATGTTAGGTCGAACGCAGTAGTAGTGAGCAAGAACGGCTGCACGCTGGGGATCGGCGCAGGCCAGCAGGATCGTGTAACATCGGCCCGACTTGCGGTTGAGAAGCCGGCAGATATGGGACGAAGAGAACGACTAGCAGGAGCTGCCGCAGCATCAGACGGGTATATACCGTTCCGTGACACAGTCGACCTGATTGCGAAGTACGGTATTTCCGCCATTATCCAGCCTGGAGGATCTGTGAGAGACCAAGAAGTCATAGATGCCTGCGATCAGCACGCGATAGCGATGGTATTCACTGGTGAGAGATGCTTCAGCCATTTCTAGGAAGAGAGGGGAATGAGTGAGTCAGAGTACGCAAAAGTTGGCGTGGACATACGCAAGAAGGGAATCGAAGTCTTCAAGCCAAGCGTCAAGTCGATGTATCCCACAGCATTCTGCGTCGTCAAACAGGACCCATGCTTCCCAGAGTACGCGCTCGTCCCACATGCGGACAGTACAGGAAGCAAGCCAGTGCAGAACTACCTCAACTTCAAGGAGACCGGAGACACCAACTCATTCAGAGGGATCGCCCAAGACGTTGTGGCAATGAACCTCGATGACATAGCTTGCGTAGGCGCGAAGCCTATCAGCTTTCTAGACTATGTGGCGATCAACAAGGCCAAAGTGCCAAAAGAAGAGCTGTTGACGATCCTCAATTCTGAGCTGATAGAGCTCACTCGGCTCCTAGGCGAATACGGCATCTTACTACCTTTTGACGGAGGCGAAACCGCGGATCTTCCAGACCAACTTTCCACTTTGGATGTTTCAGGGTTCATGGAGGGCCGTGTGGAATTGTCGAAGATCATTACTGGAGAGAATATTCAGCCAGGTAACAAGATTGTCGGAGTCAGGAGCGGAGGCAAGGCTCGATACGAAGAGAAACTGAATAGCGGGATCATGTGCAACGGGATAACTCTCGCCAGGCACTGTCTACTAAGCAGCGAATATGAGAGGGCGTACCCCGAGATTCGAGGCGTGTCGAGGTATAGAGGACGTTTCAAGGTCGAAGACTACGTAGATGAACTTGAGATGACCGTAGGGGCAGCGATAACTTCGCCTACAAGGATCTTCGCCCCAATCGTCTTCAAGATTTTGAACGAACTCGGACCTTCCATTACGGGCCTAGTTCATAACACCGGGGGCGGACAAACGAAGTGTCTCAGTCTGGGTCACGGACTTCGATATGTAAAAAGTGATGTTGTCCGGCCCGATCCCATCTTCCTGCTAATACAAAAGGAGGCAGGCGAATCATGGCGGGACATGTATCAGGACTACAACATGGGCGTGGGATTCGAGGTTGTCATGGAGGAGAAGGAGGTTGATGGGGCGCTGGGCCTTGTAGAGAGCTTTGGGATTGAAGCCAAAGTCATAGGCGAGGTTCAAGCCAGCCCAGCGGGAAATCAGGTTCTCATTGAGGGTGGCTTCGGCAAATTTGGATACGGATACCTGTGAAGGTGGCTTTCGGAGGTGAACGCATGCTATATCGAGCAAGGATTGTGGTGCACCCTCGGGAAGGAGTCACCGATCCTGAGGGAGATACGCTGAGAAATAGGCTGAAGAGGAAAGGGATTCCGGGAATCAGTGGAGTGAGATCAGGAAGATACTGGGAGATCATTCTTGAAGCGAATTCTAGGGAGCAGGCAGAAACCTCAGCCCGGCAAATCTATGCTGGACCGCCCCTAGTGAACCCGGTCAAGGACGACGTGCAGCTCTTGACGCTTGAGGAAGTGGGATGAACTCCCGATCGTATGCCAAGGCACAGGATGCCCGGTTCTTTGTGGCAACAATTGACCTGAAGAATTCGGATGACGGCCAACTTGCTAGAATAAGCGGCGAGTTGGCAGTCGGCCTATCTCTCGAGGAGATGAAGGCGCTCAAGAACTATTTCGGAAAGATAGGTCGCAACCCGGCCGACATCGAGCTGCAGACATTTGGACAAACTTGGTCTGAACATTGCTTTCACAAGACATTCAAAGGAACCGTAATCTCACCGGACGGTCAGATCGTAGCGAAGAACCTTCTGAGAAACTACATCGCAAAGCCAGTAAGACAGCTGAAGCCCTCTTGGTGCCTCGACACTTTCAAGGACAACGCAGGAATCGTCCTATTCGAGAAGAGGAAAGGTCTCACCTATTGCATAGCAGCCAAAGTTGAAACACACAATCACCCATCAGCCATAGAGCCATTCGGAGGAGCTGCGACCGGAACCGGAGGGGTCATACGCGACCTTCTTGGGGTCTGGGCGAAACCGATAGCGTGCACGGATGTTCTATGTTTTGGGCCACTCGACTTTGATCAGAGTAGGTTGCCGAAAGGAGTGAATCATCCAACCTATCTGTTTGACGGAGTAGTCGCTGGAATTGGAACCTACGGAAATAACATGGGCATTCCGACTGTGAACGGCGCGATTTACTTCGATGAGAGTTATGTTGGCAATGTGGTCGTGTACTGCGGCTGCATTGGAATATTACCAATGGAACGGTTCGTGAGAAACACCAGGCCAGGGGACATAGCTCTGCTTGTGGGCGGCAGGACTGGAAGAGACGGAGTGCATGGAGTAACATTTGCCTCGGCCGAACTGACAGATAAGTCTGAGGAGACCTCTCTCTCCGCTGTTCAAGTTCCAAACCCAATTGAAGAAGAGAAACTGAAACGCGCCATCCTAGAGGCAAGAGATCGAAGGCTCGCATCCGGAATAACAGACCTCGGAGGAGGAGGGCTCTGTTGCGCTGTTACTGAGATGGCCCATAGATCCAAGTGCGGTGTTCGCATAGAACTTGATAAAGCGCCATTGAAGGAGACAGTTCCACCGATGGCCCCTTGGGAGATTTGGATATCGGAGTCCCAAGAACGAATGCTATTGTCTGTTCCAAGGAAGAGCCTGTCGAAGGCCGTCGAAGTCTTTGATGATGAGGATGTTCTAGCAACACCGATCGGAGAATTCACTCGTGGAAAAACTGTGACTGTCACTTACCTCGAGAGGGGCGTACTGGACCTCGATCTGGACTTCTTGTTCGCACCTCCGAGAGTGACTAGGACGGCCGACATAGCTTCCGATGCGCCGCCCGAACCTTCTTTCGACAGTCCACGTGACCTCACAAGGATCGTTCTTGAACTCCTCTCCGCGTCTAACATTGCCAGTAAAGAATCAGTCATTCGAACATACGACCATGAGGTCCAAGGAAACACCGTGCTGAAGCCCCTTCAAGGAGAACTCAGCGCACCGAACGATGCGGCAGTCTTGAAGCCGCTACCCGATTCATGGAGAGGAGTTGCCATATCGTGCGGAATGAACCCAAACTACGGAAAATTGGATCCATATTGGATGGCAGCTTCCGCCATCGATGAAGCGTTAAGAAACAATGCAGCTGTCGGAGGAAGAAGAACAGCCTTACTTGACAACTTTACCTGGGGCAGTCCCGAGAGGCCCGACAGAATGGGAAGCCTCCTCAGGGCATGCCAAGCATGCTATGACTTCGCGAAAGGTTTTGGAGCGCCATTCATCTCAGGCAAGGATAGCCTATACAACGAATCGCCTCTCGGCTCAGTTACACCGACACTCTTGGTAACAGCGATAGGGCTGGTGCCGGATATACGGCGGGTAATATCTGTCGAGTTGAAAAAGCCGGGCAACAAGTTGTACCTTGTCGGAGCAACCTATCATGAGTTGGGAGGCTCAGAGTACTTCAAGCTCAGAAAGATCTTTGGAGGAAGTGTGCCTAAGGTCAGGCTCCCGAATGCAAAAAGAACCATCCGAGCCCTGACCTTGGCGGCCGATAAGGGATACGTCAAATCATGCCACGACATTTCAGAGGGAGGCCTGGCCGTTGCCGCGGCTGAGATGGCTTTGGGAACCTGGTATGGGCTCGATCTGAACCTTGACGACGTTCCTTCTGCGTCCGAGCTGCGTAACGATGTTCTCCTCTTCTCTGAGTCGAACAGCCGATTCCTGGTAGAGGTAGATCCAATAAAGAGGCGAATGTTCGAGCGATTGATGCAAAGCATCTCATGTGCCGCCATTGGTAAGGTTCGAAAGGATGGAAGATTGGTACTCCGAAGATCCAGCAAGGTCTTGGTCGACGCGAAGGTTCAAGACCTCCGAGCCGCTTGGAGGAAGCCTTTCGAGGCTGGGTGAATGAAGCGAAAGAACGTCCGTATATGCATCATGCGAGTCGGAGGAACAAACTGCGACGAAGAAACCCGCAGTGTTTTCGACGAGCTTGAGATAAGATCCGAGATCGTTCACGTGAAAACCATCATCGAGAAGCGAAACCTTCTGGACTATCATGGATTGGTTCTGCCAGGAGGATTCGCTTTCGGAGATT
>CAZGZF010000004.1:0-5605 GCA_964529995.1 uncultured Candidatus Bathyarchaeia archaeon | reverse complement strand
AACCTTCTGGACTATCATGGATTGGTTCTGCCAGGAGGATTCGCTTTCGGAGATTACGTAAGAGCGGGAGCCATCTGGGCAGATCTCTTGAAGGATGAGTTGGGTGATTTGCTACATGGGTTCGCCGAGGCAGGTCGGCCGATTCTGGGAATTTGTAATGGGTTTCAGGTCCTTGTGGAGACCGGATTGCTTCCGGGCTTTGAAACGTCTGGCGGCCAGCCGGAGATTGCTCTTGCAGGCAACGTCCCTTCTGGCTACAGGTGCACATGGGTCGCGAGTGATGACTTTCTCTACTTGAAGCATGAGAACTCAGGGAGGTGCGTTTTCACACGCACAATACGGAAAGGAAGGCTTCTCCGAATCCCGATCGCTCACGCAGAAGGAAGAATCCTGTTGCCGAGAGGGGCTGAGAAGGAGTATTTCGAAAGACTGGTGAACAGTGATCAGATCGTCTTCAGATTCGCCAAGTCTGATGGGAGCTACGCAGAGGAAGTCTTTCCGTACAACCCGAACGGATCAATGTGGGACATCGCCGGGATATGTAATAAGAGCGGAACTGTGATGGGACTGATGCCCCATCCCGAAAGGGCCTACTTCGGGCATCAGCTGCCGGATTGGACAAAGCGCCAGCGACCCTTAGCGTATGGCGATGGCAAGATGATCTTCGAATCGATGATCAACCACATTTTGAAACCTTAGGCGGGTTGAAGTCGGTAGAATGACTCCGCTGAGCTCCTAGGTCAGTATGGGTTAAGAAGATACTTTTCGAGCCCATGTGTCGTCAAGATTGTGTTCCATAGAAGTCGGCCTCTTGTCATCAAGCCTACTCCATTGAGGTTCGGTGTTATGTATGATGCTTTCTTCTTCACGTCCTTAAAGTCAACATCAAAGTAGAGCTTGCCTGTCGCAGCGTCTTTTCTCGCTCCAACCCCAACCACGACAACTCCTTCCTTCACCATATCAGAAGTTAGTCTGAAGGAGTCCTCCTTGCAAAGCTCCGGCGGTCTTCCTGCTGCACAGACCACCACGTCTGCCTTCTTGATCCTCTCCAATGTGCTGCTCGTCGACCGGTGACAGCAGACAGGGGTTGCGTCCCTATCCTCGAATAGTTTTCTCAAAGGCTTCCCCACCAAGTCGCTACGACCGACAATGACAATGTCCTTTCCCTTCAGCTCAACACCGTACCTGTCGAGAAGGTCAATTATCCCAGCCGCGGTGCAGGGCAGAACATCCTTTTGGAAGTCGTAGCGACTCATGAGTTTGCCCTTGTTCTTGGGAGTCAGTCCGTCAACATCTTTCTCCGGTACAAGGAGCTCAAACGGTCTGTGCCTATCGACGAAATCAGGCAGAGGCATTTGGATCAGCACGCCGGTAATATCATCTCTAATGTTCATCTCCTCAATCGTCTTGCAGAGCTCTTTCTCCCTGCCTTCCTGGGGACAACTGTAAAGCTCGCAGACCTCAGAGTAGATTCCCACTTCTTTGCAGTCTGCCTGCTTCATTGAAACATACATTTTGGCCGTTGCATCGTCGGAGGCGAGTATGGCGGCGAGCCCAGGAGTGATTCCCATCTTTCGCAGCTCACGCACTTCCTCTGCGACTTTCTGCTTCCTTTCGTCGAAGATGTGCTCAGCTCGCATGACGACTGTCAATCCAATCCCTCATCAATGCGCTTTCCCTTCGCGGCCCACTCGGCGACTTGGCGCTCGATGAAGATACGCTGTCTCTCGCTCCATTCTTCCTCCCAGTCACCGCTCAGGTCCACATTCACGACTCTGCTTACTTGAGGCCCCTTCTCGTTGTGGAAAGTACACTCTTCGACTGCAAGTCTTTGATCGGAATAGAGCTGGATTGCTTTCGAGTAGGTTCTGTGTTCGTGAACGAGCACTCTGTCCGAAAGCGATTGAATCGCATCTTCTCTCCTATCTCTGAACATCTGCCTCTCTGATTCCAAGACCTCGACGGGACGTTGAAGGATTATCGGGCCCTTCTCAACACTCACATCGATGAAGTACACGGTGCACCCAGTAACCTTGACGCCGTATTCAAGCGCGGCTTCATGGACGTATCTTGCGTTCAAGCCCTTCCAGCCAAAGGACGGGAGAAGGGCAGGATGAATGTTCATCGTCTTCCAACGATACTTCCGGAAGAAGTCCGACCCAACTATTCTGTCCCAGCCAGCGAGGCACACCAACTCCACAGAATAGGAGTCTAAGATATCCATTATTTGACGTTCAAACTCAACGCGGTCCATATCTCTGTGATCTACTAGACGGCTCGGAATACGATGACCCTCGGCTATCTCCCTCACAGGCGCGTCAGGATTGTTGTAGATGAGGACGGCCACATTCACACTCTGAAGGACGCCTAGCTCTTGGTGCTCTACTATCGCCTTGAAGTTCGACCCTCTGCCTGAAGCGAGCACACCTATATTCGGCATTTGATGCTATCGAGCCTCCTAAAGGCGAAGGCCGTCAGGCATCAACACGCCATCCACGTACACGTTGCCCTGTTCATCAAGCGAGTATCGCCCTTCCCCGATCATCTCCAAGGTCTTGGGATAGATGACCCAATCACCGCGTTCCTTTAGCCTCGCTTGATGTTCAGAAGCAATCCGCTTGACAAGAGCTGCGTTCTCAGGCCTCGCAAGATCCTGCAAGGTGACGCCCCCCGGAAGAATCACATCTACTGGCTGAGATCGCATCAAGATCTCGCCATAATCCACCTTTTCTCGAACGATGTGCGTCGTCGAATAGAGCCTCTTCTCTCCCGCAAGCATAGCGTCTCGAACAGCGTTGAGACCTGTATACTTTCTCCGGTTTCCATCCTTTACGGATAGATCGGCGGGATGCACATTCACAATTCTGTCGTTGTATCTTTCTAGGAGTGGTTGAGAGACTATGCTCATGTAGCCGCAGAGTGCGATGAGATCAAGGTTATGTTCCTGGATCGTTTCCAATGTCAATCGGTCGTATTCTGGACGAAGAGAAAGATCGCCTTTCGAACTGCGGCCGCGACGTCTATAGAAGTCCGTGATGTCGTTATGTCTGTAGTCGACTTCATATTCCGAGGATATTGATTGAGCCTTACATTTCTGATTTGATGGGTCGAACACGTCTGTGAATATGAGCATAACTTGATATGGACATCTATCCTCCTTCTGAAGCTGATTCTCTAGGATTTTAACGACATTGGTTCCAGAACCTGACATGAAGCATGCTACTCTCATCGGCCTAGGATGCCTAGCGGGATCGAAGATCTTCCTAAGCGACATGGAGATGCCTCAACGCTTTTCTCCCAATGTCTGTTCGATGATACTCTCCGTCCCAGTGTATCATGCCGACGGCACGGTAGGCCTTCTCTATTGCTAGCGGTATCGTGTCGCCTAATGCGGTGACTCCCAGAACGCGTCCTCCGCTTGTCACTATGCTCGTTCCTTGTTTGGCGGTCCCTGCGTGGAAGACGGCCACGTGCTTTTCCTTTGCCACTTCATCAAGGCCGACGATGATCTTGCCTTTCTCGTATTGTCCGGGATATCCCGCTGACGCCATGACGACGCAAACCGCTGCCTGGCTAGACCAGACCATCCTCTCCTTCTGATCTAACCGCCCGTTGATGCAGGCTTCAAGATATTCGAAAAGGTCAGATTTCATCCTGAGGACTATTGGTTGGATTTCTGGATCTCCGAACCTCACATTGAACTCCAGTACGTAGGGCCGCCCTTCGCAGATCATTAGCCCGAGATACAATACGCCTTTGAACTCGATGTTTGCTTCTCTCATCCCCTCCATGAAGCGGGGAACGATATCATTCTGGATCTCTTCTTCGAGATCCTCGGCGACGATCGGCGCCGGAGAGTAGGCGCCCATACCTCCCGTGTTTGGCCCACTGTCACCGTCAAAAATAGGCTTGTGGTCTTGCGAGGAGGGCAGAGGAACATACGTGCGGGTTTCCGTATCAACAATAGCCATGTACGAAGCCTCCTCACCCACCAGCATATCCTCGAGGACTACTCGCTCGCCGGAGCTACCGAATCTCTTCTGAACCATCATTTCATCAATTACCCTTAGCGCCTCCTCTTCTGTTCGGCACACGGACACTCCTTTTCCGGCTGCAAGTCCGTCTGTCTTCACGACGATTGGTGTACCTCTGCTTCTCACATAGTCGGCCGCTTTTGCTGGTTCGTCAAAAATCTTGAAGCTCGCAGTCGGAATACTGTGCTGCTTCATGAACAGTTTCGCCCAAATCTTGCTGCTCTCGGCTACAGCAGCTTCTTTGGTCACTCCGAATATTTCCAGATCTCTCGAGTGAAAGACGTTGGCGACGCCCTTAGCCAATGGTTCTTCGGGACCTACGACTGTCAGACAGTCATTATGGAGTGCGAATTCCGCTAGGTCATCAAAGCTGCCTGTCGCTATGGGAACGCTGTTCGGGGTTCCTCCATTGCCCGGGGCGCAGAAGACCTTGGCGACCTGTCCGCTTTGTTGGAGCTTCCATACTAGTGCGTGCTCTCTTCCACCCGACCCAATTACAAGTACGTTCTTCTTCATGATGGAAGCTCACGCTCCCAATATCTCCGACTGTCGCGTTCACCTAGGCGGTTGCTCATGTCATCTGCGATTTTCTGCGCCAATGGTGTTGGATATTCGCCTGTTAGACAGGCCATGCAAAGTTGGTCCCGATCAAGTCCCAGAGCATTGACCAAGCCTTCGATCGTCTGATAGCAGACATGATCGGCGTTCAGGGTTCTTTCTATTTCAGGAACCGTCTTCGTCGCAGCAATAAGCTCCCGGTGCGTAGAGATATCTATCCCATAGAAGCAGGGAGAGATTATCGGGGGGCAAGTGACCCAGAACTCAACACTCCTTGGCGCTGCAGTCCTCACAAGGTTCACGATCTTTCTGGAAGTTGTCCCTCTCACAATACTGTCATCCACCAGTATCACTCTTCTGTCTTTGAGAATGGATTTTACCGGGTTCAGCTTGAGAGCTACGGAATCTTCCCTCCTGCTCTGGCCGGGCATTATGAATGTCCGGCCGACGTACCGGTTCTTGATCAAACCCTCGGAGACCTCGACCCCTGTCATTCTTGCTATCCCTTCGGCGGCAGGTCGGGCAGTGTCGGGGACAGGAACTATTACGTCTGCATGTGTTTCGTACGTCCTAGCGAGTTCCTGCCCCAAGTTAATGCGAATTGGGTAGACTTCTCCCCCGTCTAGGACTGAGTCAGGTCTGCTGAAATACACATACTCGAACATGCAATGTGCCACTCGCTTAGGAGGTGCAAGGCTTTTCCTCACGGTTTCTCCTTGCGAGTTCAGGGCGATCATTTCTCCAGGCTTGACATTGGAGATGAGTTCTGCGCCCACTGTGTCTAGGCCAACACTCTCTGACGCAAAAAGAGCGGTATCTACAGTTCTCCCGTAGCACAAAGGCCTGAAACCTTGAGGATCTCTGAAGGCCACAAGTTCTTTGTCACCTGTGATCGCCACCGCTGAGAAAGCCCCCTCGATAGCTGTCATACACCTTGAGATTGCTTCCTCAAGTTCTTGGGTTTCGGACAGTTCTTTTGCGAGGTATGTGAGAATCACTTCTGCGTCGCAGTC
>CAZGZF010000003.1:0-36009 GCA_964529995.1 uncultured Candidatus Bathyarchaeia archaeon | reverse complement strand
AAGTAATCATCATAGGTGATTTGAATGATAAGTCTCGTTACCAGATTGCTTGTCGTGGCCGCCGTTACTGCATCTATTTCAGTGGTGACGGCAATTCTGCTGATATGGAAGTACGGAACGACGTGAAACATTGTTCCCCTAATGATTTTTGCAGTTATTGTTCCCGCAACACTCGCAATAGTAATCAACTATCTGTATTGGCGTTCACGATACATGATGCCTTAGATAGAAATCCGCCGATGTCGAACAGCCGAATCGAACAGCCACAAACCGAACTGACCTTGAGAAGGCTCGAAGCAGATTGCTTGGTTACCCCCAACGCTAAAAGCGAGAACAGGGACCGATAGCTTTCCTTCGTGCGAAGACAGGTTCGCGTGGCATAGGCGTGAGGACAAGACGATGCACGTAGAACGCCATCCCCAGCTAGTGACGGCGATGGTTTGGGCGGGCTGGTTCTCCATAATGCTTCCGCGCATGGTCGTGACCGCGCTGCTTCCGACGATCGAGGCGGAGTATCAGATCTCTCACGCGGAGGCGGGGCTCCTGATGACGAGCTACTTCTACCCTTACGCCCTCATGCAGATCCCTGCGGGAGCTCTCTCAGACCGACTCGGGAGGAAAAGATTCATCATTATTGCTCTGATCGGCTCCTCCCTTGCTTCGTTTGCTCTCGCGGGGGGACAAGGCTTTCTGCAGATGATTGGTCTCCGCGTATTGGCTGGTTTCTTCGCCGGACTCTGGTACGCTCCGAGCATGAGCCTACTTACCCTATCAGTTGGCGACGAGGACAGAGGAAAGGCTGTGGGCTTGGCGTTCTCCGGGCCACCGGTATCTGATACAGTGATCTATCTCATGGTTGGGGTGTTCGGCGTGGAGAGTTTCGGTTGGAGGAACTATTTCCTGATCTACGCCTTTCCAGGTCTTCTTTGCGCATTTGTGACATGCCTTCTCGTGAAAGAGGTGGTTTGGACGCGCCACAGTTCACCCCCAACCATCAAGAAAGGGCAGCCAGTTGGAAGGACGTTGAAGAGCCGCACTATGTCTAGTATACTGCTCCACAGTGTTGTCGTCTTCTCGGCCGTTTATGGTCTTCGAACGTTTCTTCCAGTCTACCTTGTTCAGGTGAGGGGACTTGCCCCGTCTGAGGCGTCTTTGCTGATGGTTGCTTACGCAGCATCTGTGATACCTTCCGGTCCTCTCATAGGCTATCTGGTGGATCGGTTCGGGCCTGGCCGCCCTTCTCTGGTTTCGCTTGTCACGCTTTGCTTCGTCATGTCAGCGTTATCCGTCGTTCCGGTTGGCGTTCCGATGGTTATCTTGCTTCTCGTTTGGGGATTGATCGGCGGTTGGACCGTCACAGCTTTCAGTGTGCTCTTGACGCGGATTGTGCCCGTTGAAACGAGGGGGACGTTTCTCGGAATTCTGAACTCATCGACATTTCTTGGAGCAGCGACAGGACCGCTGATCTTGGGTTACGCAGCGGACATTGGAGGCTTTGGGGCTTTCTTTGCTTTGGCCTTCGGCTTGTGCCTTTTGGCGGCGGCCTTTGCGCTTCCAATTCTGAAGGCCCACTGGTCGTCGCAGCTAGAGGCGTTTTCCATTGAGAGCTCAACCGCAAGATGACCTCGATCCTGGGCAACGGTCCGGCGGCCGAGACAGGAATGTTGCAAGAAGGCGTCTCTCAGTCATTGAAGCGCTGAGGAACGTTCTTCCAGAAGGCAAGGCAGAGCTGGCGGTAAGGAGTTTCGATGTCGTAGGCGACGTAGCGGTAATCAGAGTTCCTGAACCGCTTGAATCAGAGCGTTTCCTCATTGCGCAGACGATTCAAAGATGCCTGCCGTATGTCAGGACTGTTCTCAGGCAGGTGGGCGCTGTTGGCGGCGAGTTTAGGACGAGGAGGCTGGAATGGTTATCCGGAGAGAACAGGACGACAACTATCCATAAGGAGTACGGGTGCCTCTTCGAGATGGATCTGGCGAAGGTGTACTTCTCGCCGCGCCTCCTCTACGAGAGGTTTCGCATCGCAGCGCTCTGCCGCAACTCAAGCGTTCACGAGAACGTGTTGAACATGTTCTCGGGGGTTGGATGCTTCTCGATCATGATCGCCAGAGGAACCCGAGGGGGGCATGTCTACTCTGTGGACCTGAACCCCGACGCCATCAGCTATCAGCTCAGGAACATCAGGTTGAACAAGACGAAGGGCAGGGTGACCGCCGTCTACGGCGACGCTCAGGCTTTGGTGGAGAGCCTCTTCGAGGGAAAGATGCATAGAGTCCTCATGCCGCTCCCTGAGAAGGCATACGCATGCTTGGAATCCGCAGTGGCTGCGATAGGCCCTGAAGGAGGAACGATCCATTACTACGACTTTATGCATGCGTACAAGCACGAGGATCCAGTTGGGAAGGTCGCCTCGAAGGTCGTTGGAAAAATGGATAAGCTTCAGCGGCGTTTCGAAACGGCGTACGGCAGAGCAGTCAGGACCACTGGGCCGAACTGGTACCAAGTCGTCTTGGATGTGATTGTGCAATGATTCTCTGTTCATTGCATGCTCATTGCCTGGAAACGCTTCGATGCCGAGTGACACGGTCACGAAGCAGGTAGGAACATCAGCGCTCTCGGACACAGTGCAGTGGTACTACTCGAAGAGGACAAGCGCTTCCTCCCAAGCGGGAGGAGTTTCAGAACTCATCTTCCTCTCTCCTTCCTTCCATGGTAGATAGTCCACTTGAGCTTGCGAGGGTCACGCCCGAGCTTCAGTTCGCTTTTTCTACACTTTCCGGAACAGAGATAGAGAATGGTTCCGTCATTCCTGACATACATTGATCCAGTTGCCGGAGGAAACTCCTTTCCGCAAAAGGAGCAGCGAAACGTCCGAGGCATCCCTCTTCATCTTTGCTACTTGATCTTCTTTGCTTCTCTCTCTGTTTCTCTCAGCATCAGGACGTCTCCCAGTCTGACAGGGCCTTTCACGTTTCTAGTGATTATCCTGCCTCTGTCCCGTCCCTCAAGCACCCTTACTCTGACCTGGATAACTTCGCCTGTCACTCCCGTTCTCGCAATGACCTGTGTTACTTCCCCAGGAATCAGTTGTTCCTCGGCTCTCTGCCTCGAGCTCATTTCTTTACTTCACCGGACTTTCTCAGATCGCTGGCTGCTTTCACAAGCTCGGCGAGAGCGCCGGCGGCTTCGCCTGGTTCGACGACGCTTATCGCAGCGGATCCCACATCTATGCCGGATGATTTTCCTAGATCGAGCTTGCTAGGAACGAAGAGGTATGGTATTTTCCTCTCATCGCAGAGTATCGGCAGGTGAGCAACGATTTGAGGCGGGTCGACATCTTCCGCAATCAGAACTAGCTTAGCTACACCTCTCTCCACAGCCTTCGTTGTCTCGTTGGTCCCCTTCCGTAGTTTCCCTGAGTCCCTTGCGACTTGAACGAGCTGGTAAGCCTTTTCAGCAATATCCTTCGGAACGTCAAACTTTACGTAGAAAGCCTTGGGCATTTTTTCACCCGCATACGCTTGAAACTTACCCTATCCGAAAAGACTCCTTTTAATGAATGTTTCGATGACGAGACATCAACTCTTCGACGTCATCAACTGTGAGCGAAGAAGATCTCAACTCGGTCAGCAGATTGCCTGTCTACCCTTCCGAATCCAACCCTGACTAGTTGCACTATTTCCCCCACAACAACCTGGGAGAGCATTTTCTCCCCAAGCCCCTTCATGGCTTCTCCATCTGCCATGACGAGATCCACGGGCACATTATTCTCCATAGGCAACCATTGGATCAGAGGAGCTCCAATCTTTCGTGCACCTTCGTAATCCTCACTTCTAAACACAGCCTCGACGAGGTCTGCCCTTGCTGAGGTAACCTCAACATTGAACAACTCCATCAATCGGATCAACTTGCCTCTCTCCAGTTTTTGTGAGTCTTGGGAAGAGATTAGAATGCTTGCCTTTCCACCCATAGGTCTGACTTCGAGGGATCGCCTTCCTCTTTCCGTGTGGTCAGGGTGCAGAGCGGGCCTTGAGACATACGTCCTATCTACCCCTTCGACAACCATGCGAACAGGATCTTTGAGATAGAAGAAGCGGTTTGCCTTGTCATCAACTATCTTCCTGTTGATTGCGTAGATGTTCTTCCAGCTGAGAGTCGCATCTACAGGTCTTGGTCCAATCTCGATAATCAGATGTCTCAAGGTGTCAGGTACAATTCCTCTTCTCCTGAGGGCGGATAGTGTGGCAAGTCTGGGATCACTGAACCCCGATACTGCCTTTTCCTCAACGAGCTTTATGATCTTGGACTTGCTCAACTCTGCACCTATCACTTTCAATCTTCCATAATGCAAGGTTTCCGGATATTTCCATCCAAGATTATTGTACATGAACCTTTGACGGACCTCATTCGTCAAGTGTTCCTTCCCTCGAATGACGTGAGATATTCCAAGAAGATGATCATCTACGCCGCACGCCATGTTGTACAGAGGCCAGACCCTATATCTGCTGCCAACCCTTGGGTGTGGACTCTTCTCAGTGTCTATTATTCGCAGGGCTGGCCAGTCTCTCACGGCGGGGTTCGGATGGTTGAGATCGGTCTTCATCCGGATGAGTGCTTCTTTCTCAGAGTACGTTCCATTGAGCATTTTTTCCCATCGGGCCAGATGCTCCGAAGCCTTGAGGTTTCGATCTTGACACGCCTTCGATGCTAGCGCCGAATTCCTAAAGTCTTCCCTACTGCAGGTGCACACATACGCCCCGCCGGTCTCCAGAAGTTTCTTGGCACACTCGTAATAGAGCTCCATCCTGTCGCTTTGAATGACTTTCTCATCCCACTTACAGCCGAGCCACAGGATATCTTGCTCAATCAGGTCATAGAACTCCAATCTCGGTCTCTTCAAGCGAGGGTCCGTATCCTCGAAGCGAAGCACAAACCTGCCGTCATACATGCGAGCGTATTCGTGGCTGAGAATTATCGCTCTCGTTGAGCCCAAATGAAGAACGCAATCAGGGTTAGGAGAGAACCGCGTCACCACTTGTGCATATTCCTCCACGTTTGGAAGTGGGGGCAGTATCCGCTCTTCCAATCGTTTCTCCTCCAACAATAGGTCAGGCCAATCCTGCTCCAAGATTCTCTTCTGATCTGACGGTGAGAGCTGGTTGATTTCGTCCACGATTTGACTGCAGGTCCGTGCCAATTCTCTGATCGTAGGCTTTAGGTCTGGTCTTTCTGCGAGGACTCTACCGATGACGGCGCTGGTTTCGGCCTTTCCGCCATGTCTGAAGGCGTTGAGCAAGGCTGCCCTCCGAACCCGCGAATCGACCTCATTGGTTGGACTCATTGAGGTGAACCAGCCTCATGGGACGCCGAAGGCTAACTCGCCTTCCTTCTCTCTATTCTCGTCGCAGCAGTCTTTCATAGATCTTTTTGTGTGAGCATCAATCAAGCACAGCTGGGCTAGGTCAAGAACGTGCGTTAAAATGGCTGTTCGAGCTGTTTTCTTGCCCAGCTTAACGCAGAACGGCCATCGCAAGCAGAACAGGAATCAGAACCATCACTGGTAGCCAGTATGCGACGAGTTTCGACATATCTCGAATGAGTTCTGTGAGTCTCTCGAAGCTCTCTCTTCCCAAAGTCTTCACGGAAAGGTCTCCGGAGTTCCACTCTGCCTCTGAGTCTTCCAGATCATCGAGGGCTGCTTTGACTGCCGTCTCAACGCGTGATAGAAGCAATTTCTCATCGATGGCTTCGCCGACTGGGTGGTAGCCTAGTCTTGTTGAAACCCTTCCACTGACCATGTGATTGTCGGTGGTCATGACCTCAGCTCTGGGGATGCCGATCTGTCCAATCATCTCAAGAGTTCTGTCTCGAAGCCCTGGCCTCATGTTATTGCCGTCGACTGTGACGTATGCCGAAAGAGACCCGCCAACATCAATCACTATGACCGAGAGCCCGCATGGGCCTATGCCTTGATCTAAAGTGAACTCTGTCAGTTTCGCCTTGCTCGCCCCGACTTTGAAGCCCTGTTGCTCTTCACGTGCTGCTTTCTGGATGGCGTTCCTGCCTGATGTGATCAGGTCGCTGGAGTCTTGGGCGGTTATGGGTTTGAGTTTGTCTATGCAATTGTGGCTGTCTATCAAAGCTAAGTGCTCGAACGCGAGAAGTTCACCTTGAAGCGCGAGTGATACTTCTTGGGGTACGTCCTCCATATCTTTAGGCGATATCGTAAGGGTGACCATAGCATACTTTCCAAATGATTGACATGTGGCACCGGCACTCCCTGTCGATGCACGAATCATTGTGGAGGCAGTTGCTGCCCTTTGGCCGTTCACCAAGAGTCTCTTCACCTGCTCGACTACTTTTTGATTCTCTGATTGAGACACTATGTTGCGTTCGTGACCAGAAACCCCGTGGGGGATCATCCCCGTCGCACCAGTCTCTGACTCGACCATGTTCTGAATCAGCATTGGAAGTAGGCTACTACCGACGTTCAGAAAAGGCCCAGGATGGAAGTCTGACACGACGATCACGGCTTTTGTTCTTGAGCTTGCCATACTCTTGAACATGAGGACGCTTATGCCAATCTTCTCGACAGAGCCAAGTTCCTCCAGACGCTTCTCCAAGTGTTCATTCCGCATGTCAAGAAAAACGGCGAGAAGGGCTCTGAATAGGGTAATGAGGGAAATCCCGATCGTCTTCTTTCCCCTTCTCTCGATGATTGTCAGCAGAGGATAGAGGAGAATAGGCGAGACTGTCGCAGCAACTGTCAATAGGAGGGCTGTCTCAGCGGGCGGCAATCTGAGAAGAATCAGTGCGCTTGTGGTACAGGCAAGAGGTTGCGCCACAACAGCTGCAAATCTTCTTTCGAAACTGCATTCTGATATAGAGAAGATCGCAAAGGCTCTCAGCGAGTATGCGCAAGCCATTCCCAGAAGGAACGATTTCTGTGGAAAACCTGGGACCACCCTGGATAGGGCTCCCCCCGCCAAGAGGAAGAGAATCCAAACACAGTTTAGGACGAGCGAGAGGGCTAAGCATCGTCTAAGATAGAAGAGTGGATCATTCCCTAGTACGAGTTTCGACAATGCCGCTTCTGTCAAAATCGAGGGAAGCGCGAAGGCTATGATCCCAATCAGACAGCCCGAAACGAAGTCGACAATTGTTAGTGTCGCAAGCAGGAAGGAAACTCCGCAGCCAACCGTGGCCGTTAGGATTATCTCGACGAGAATTTCTCCTGATGACGGAAAACTCAACCTTCGAACTATGTTGTAGTACTTTGTGGCTTTGGCTAACGGATCGAGATCCTCTTCTCTCAAATGATTCCTTCCTGAACGTCGAAAGTCGCCTGATAATACGTCCTCCTGTGTTAACAGTCGTCCTGACTGTAATGGTCTGGGATGTCTATTTAAGCCGCGTCGGAATTCTCATAGGAATTCATGTTCCGTTCGTTAGACGAGAGATTCTTGGTGCCCAGAAAGCGTTTTATTACTTGTGACCTTGGTTTATACGGAAGCTACGTCGAATGAAGGAGAAGGCACCTGAGCGAAGGGGCTCACGGGGCAAACGAAAGCTCTCAAGAGATGCCATAACTGCTTTTCCACACGAAATTGTGGGCACCTTTGCTCGTCTGCCAAGAGTCTTCAAGAGGCTCGATATTGACAGATTGATGGGGGACAAGATATCTCGAAGCATGAAGTGGCGATACCTCAACAAGATGGAGAACCTTGGTCTGATCAAACATGCGACGAAGAAATACTACCGCAAACTCCATGACACGATCTCGGATTGGATGGAGAAGGAAGTGCTTCCAAAGATAAGAAGGGCAGAGGCCAGAGACGATCTGCCCTGACAATACGACGCGGTCACTTGGCTAGTTCTTTGACTAGTTCTCTTGCGCGGTCCTCTCTGATCTTTCCTTCCTCAACCATCTTGGCCGCGACCAGATCGATGAGCTCCCCTCTTGCACCAGCACTCATCGCCATGTTTCGAGCGTGGAGCTTCATGTGGCCTCTCTGAATTCCTTCTGCTACCAAGGCGCGTAGGGCGGCCAAGTTCTGCGCTAGACCCACTGATGCTATGACCTCGGCTAACTCTCTGGAGGTCTTGACTCCCAGTATCTTGAGAGCTATTTGGAAAAGTGGGCTTGACTTTGTCACGCCTCCGATGGTGCCCACGGCCATCGGGAGTTCAATGGTTCCAACCAAGTTTCCTTGGGCATTCTTATCCCATGTTGTCAACGGCAAGTACCGCCCGGTTCGACACGCGTAGGCATGGGCGCCCGCCTCGATGGCTCGATGATCATTTCCAGTTGCTTGAACAACTGCGATGATTCCGTTCATTGTGCCCTTGTTGTGGGTTGCACATCGATAGATGTCGGATTCAGCGAACGCTTGGGCTTTGATGATGCCATCAACGACTTCGTCACCGCCTACTGCCTCTTTGGCTACGAGACACTCAGCTCTCGCAAGTCTTCGTGTGGCAAGGTTGGATATTATGCGCAGATAGACGCGGCCTCCTGCCAAATCCTCCACGAAGGGAGCAACGGTTTCTACCATTGTGTCGACAGCGTTCATGCCAGCAACGTCTCTGCAGTCCACAAGAAGTTCGACGATAACCATCGGGCCGGCTCTAGTCTCTATCACTCTTGCTTCCAGGTCCTTTGCTCCTCCTCCGAGGGACACAAGCACCGGGTCCTGCTCGTTCGCCCTGGCCAGAATCTTCTCCTTTTGGGACAACACCTTGAGAGCTGCGCTTTTCGGGTTCGGCAGGTTGGTGACTTGGATCTGACCGATCATAAGGGGGGGAGTCGATGTTGCTGTAAATCCTCCTTTGACTCTCGCCATCTTGGCTCCGTTGCTGGCTGCTGCGACGACAGACGGTTCTTCGATGACCATTGGTATGAGTCGATCCTTGCCGTTTATGAGAAAATTGTTTGCAATGCCGAAAGGCATCTGAAAGAGTCCCACGACGTTTTCAATCATTCGGTTGGCCTGGGTCAGGGTGAGAGCCTGACCTGACCCTAGCATCTTGGTCTCTTCGTCTGTTAAACCAGCGAATTCCTGCACTTCTCTAAGCCTCTGCTCTGGTGTGAGCCTGTAGAAACCCGAGATTTCAGATGTTCTCGTCAATATCCCACCGTGACAACTCTTCGTAGCCATACGATTTGTGGAACGTGACTATATCTGTTATTGACGACTAGACCGCGTTCAACTGGCAGCCAAACAGAAGCAGTTCGCGCAAGATGCTGCTGGAAGTGACTTGGTACTGGGGCTAAAGTGTGGAGGACCTATGTGCCTTGCCTGAAGCGTAGGATCACGTTCAATACCTGTTCAACGTCAGAGGCGTTGGAGGGGAAGCCCATGGAATGCTAGTATCTTCTCCTTAAGATGAACTGTAAGGCTTCGTCAAGGAGTCTTCTCTCATCTGATTCCGGAATTGAGAGCAGGGCCTTCCGCGCCCCGTCACCGTATTCTTCTGCTTTCCTCTTCGAGTATTCTAAAGCGCCCGTTGAGACTATCGCCCTCACTGCTGCCAGGTATTCTCGGCTGGATGCTTTCCTCTTTCCTAGAGCTCTGAAGATCGCTCTTCTCTGTTGGCTTGATCCCTTGTTCAGGGCGCAGATCACCTGCAGTGTTCGCTTGCCTTCTCGAATGTCACTTCCGACTGGCTTACCGAGCTCCTTCTCGTCGGCTGTCAGGCCAAGTATGTCGTCTACTATTTGGAATGACATCCCAAGCAGGTGACCGAAACTTCTTGCCGACTTGATGGCTTGAGGATCCGATTCTGCGACCAGAGCGCCCGTTGTTGTGGAGACCTCGAAGAGAGAAGCTGTCTTCTTTGAGATCATATCGAAATACTCTTCTTCTGTTGGCTCAGTCTTCTTCTCAAGCTGTTCATCCAGTTCTTGGCCCTCACATACCTTGATGGTGGACTCGTTAATCTCATCGAGAATATGAGGGAGGGTCTTCATCAGCCTCTGATTGTTCATCGCCGCCTTTGTGATGACATCATACACTTTGACGTGAAGGAGATCTCCTGTCACAATAGCTGTCGGGATGCCCCATTTCTTGTGAACTGTTGGGACGCCTCTTCGCGTATCGTCTCTGTCGATTATGTCATCGTGGATCAACGAGAAGGTTTGAATCAATTCAACCGCAGCAGCTGGGGGAAGGGCGTCCTCCTCTTCGCCGCCCAAGGCCTTGCAGACATTTATGGTGAGAAAAGGTCGGAGCCTTTTGCCTCCTGCCTTAGGTAGATGGTGAGCCGCCTTCCATAGGCGTGGAGGGTCCGGCCGACTCAAGTGTGGTGCCAGATAGTCGTCGACTAGCCTTCCTATTCTCTGGAGCTCTTCCTGCAATGTGACCATTTCAGTTCCTTCTCGCATATCTTGCCGTATCGAATCCTCTCTGGGTCAACCAATGATGCGTATTGCCAACAACAACCACGGGCGCCTTCTGCAAATCGCCCACTGTCTTTGAGCCCGTCAGAAACATCGCCGTCCTCAACTCTCTGTGTATGATGCCAATCCTCTTCTCCACCTCTCGGGAACTCCTCATAGCCGGTTTGAGTAGAGGCCTTGCAAGACCAGCTGCGGCTGCGCCCAGCGCTATCGCCTTAGCCACCTGCAGCCCGTCCCTGATGCCTCCCGAGGCTATCGCTGTCAATTTCGTGGACTGCGTTACCTCAACAAGGCTCGCTGCCGTCGGAATGCCCCATCCACAGAAGATTCGGCTTCTAGATGGCTTCTTAGCGAGACCCTCTCTGTAACTTTCGACCCTCGCCCAGTCTGTTCCGCCAACTCCTGCAACGTCAACGGCTGAGACTCCAGCCGACTCAAGTCTTGCCGCGTCCTCTCCCGATATTCCTGCCCCTGTTTCCTTCACGATTACTGGCACGTCAACCTCCCTCACTATCTCCCTTATCTTCCCAACAACGCCTTTGGCTAGGGGTTCTCCTTCTGGCTGTACAGATTCCTGGACCACATTCACATGAATCGCCAAGGCATTGGCGGAGATCATTTCTACAGCCTTTCTTGCCTCTTCAGGTCCGTAACCCATCGCGAGTTGTGGGGCTCCTATGTTTGCGATCAGGAAGGCATCGGGTGCGGCTTCGCGGACAATTCGAAAGCTGGCTTCAAAAGCCGAATTCTCGAGAGCAATTCTCTGGCTGCCTACTCCCATCGCCACTTGGAGACTCTGCGCGGCCTCCGCGAGCCTCCGGTTAATCTGTCTAGCAGGATGAGTTCCTCCTGTTATCGCTTCTATTAGAAGAGGTAGAGACAACCTATGTCCGAAGAAGGTGGATGAGGTATCTATCTCCGTCATATCTATCTCGGGAACTGACCGATGAACAATATGTATGTCTTCGAATCCAGTGGGTCTTTCCGACTCGACATTTTTTGTACTACAGATCTTGATATGATCGGCCTTCCTGTGCGATATGAGAGGTCCAGTCATTTCACGTCACTACTCAATGACTGTGCCTACCGGTGTCTTGCCGCTTAGCGCTTCTGACAGTCGCCCTGGAACCCGTCCGTTCAAGATAATGACTCGCGTTCCCTTCTTGAGCGCTGGAAGCATCTCTCTTAGTTTTCCCGTCATTTCGCCTGTGACGTCCGGATGCTGGGTGCTCTTTCCTCTTTTTTGAATCAACTTCTTGATGTCCGCTGCTGCCATCTTCTCCATAAGCCTTGCCTTGCGGTCTATCCTTGGATCAGAATCAAAGACTCCAACGACATCGACTGTCAGAACTATTTGCTTGGCCTCTAGCTCGGTGGCAAGTCTCGAGACGAGCTGATCGCCTGACAGAACGCAGAATCCCAGCTTTTGGTCTAGTACTACATCTCCGAATAGCAAGGGAATCATGCGCAGTTTCAGAAGGTCAGCTATGATGTGGGTATCTATCTTCTCTATCCGCTTGTTCTTTGTCTCCACGAAGGCAGATGGTTGGAGGGAGACGCACGGCAACCCATTCTCGATGGCTGAGTGGAGAATGATCTTGTTCAGTTCCATCATTGACTGTCTTGTCTTGACGAACCCAAGTATCTGAGACTGATCTCTGTAGCCCTCTGAAAGTCGGTAGTGCTTGGCTAAGTGATGGCCGTACGATCCTCCCCCATGGACGATTACAAGTGATCCTGCTATGTCCGGGCTGATTTCTTTCATGATTTGCGAGATTGTTCTGTTGGAAGGTGTGGACTTCTTCTTCTTGTTCGTTATGACTGAGCCACCGAGCTTTAGCACAGTCAGCGGAGTAACCAAGCCCTTACCCCTTTTTCCTCCACATTGACTAGGTATGGTGTTCCTCCGGCGGCTTTTATCGCTTGCATGACATTCCTTGTGTGATCAGGAGACACGACCGCAATCATGCAGCCTCCTCCGCCCGCACCTGTGAGTTTGGCTCCGAACGCACCTGCTTCTTGCGCCGCCATGACGAGACGGTCAAGCTGCCTTGTTGACACCTCGATCTGACGCAAGAGCTCATGATTTTGGTTCATCAATTCCCCAAGCTTCCTTATGTCTCCTCGCCGCAAAGCCGCCGAAGCCCTTCTTGAGATGCTTTCCGCTGATCTCATGATCTGTTGGGCAAGCCTGTCTCTCTCGGCGAGAAAGGCTCTGACCTTGGAAACTATCGTGCCTGTTGATCTTATCCTGCCTGTGTTCCCGACGATTATGGGAAAACCATGTCTGAGAGGCAAACGTTGAAAGGGCTTCTCCTTCTTGTAGATTATCACTCCTCCAAACGTTGAGATTGTCTGATCTATCCCTGAAGGAATGCCATGAACCAGGCGTTCAGAGTCAAATGCTAATCGTATTATCACTTCACGATTCAGCTTTCGGCGAAGGAGTCTCATCGTAGCAGCTATTGTAGAAACGGCCACAGCGGCTGAGGAGCCGAGTCCGACACCGACCGGTATGTCCGAATGTATATGAACGTTCAGACCTTGCCGCCTAGAGGCAAATTGCTCGAGGACACTGAGAGCCGCGCGGCATATCGGCTGCAGCAATGTTTGAGCGGCCCTTCCTCCCTGCAAGGCGTTAGAATGTTCATCAACGAAAGACGCAGCATAGCGTACAGGAGAAGATGTCGCCGCAATCCTCCCGTCGCGCCTCCAAGAAACGGTTGCCCTCGAGTGGATATTCACCGCGCCGACGATCGCAGATACTCCGTAGACGACGAAGTGTTCCCCTGTTAGAATAACCTTGGCAGGTGCAACTGCGAATGCTTTCAATTTCTCGCCTGAGTCTTCGACTATGGAACTAGCAGACTATGAGAAGCTTGAGACATCTACTTGCTGATTGTGGCTGATAGATAGCCAACGACCTGACCGTAGTCGCCTGTCACGTCACCACTTGTCTGATATGAGAGCACCTTTGCAGTAGTCGCCCCCAGAGCCTTGCCAGCGACGATGGCAGACGACGCTGGCCCGTACCCGCACATTGATATGTTCTCTTCTTCTACGACTCTCTGTAGTTCTTTCTCGTCCAGTTTCAGGATTGCGCTGATCGCCGCCTTATCCTTTCTCTCGGCTTCCTTCTGAGGCTCGTAGTGGGACATGTCTGATGATGCCACTATCAATACGTTTCGGCCACTTACGCTTCCTGCAATTGCTTCTCCTATGTTCCTGCTTGTTTCCTGATCCTGCATCATCATTGAGATCGGGATGAACTTGAAACTGTTTCCGTAGACGTACTGGAGGAACGGCAGTTGCACTTCGATCGAGTGTTCGCTGATGTGCGCTGAGTCGTCTATGTCGATGATGCCCGAGTTCTTGCATATCTGCTTGGCCATCATTGAATCGATCTCGACTTCGCCTAGAGGCGTCTGCCAGACCCCCTCTACCATTGCTGAGACACCTGTTCCGACGCCGTAGTGATTGGGACCTAGAATGACGATCGTATCTGGAAGTCCATCAAGAGCCAGTGCCAAGTAGAGGTGTGCAGCGACGGGGCCTGAGTACATGTATCCAGCATGAGGAGAGATTGCAGAGACTATTCTTCTCTCAGCGTTCTCTTGCAGCTTGGGCAGCTTTCCAGGTCCAAACTGGTGGAGGAAGCATCCTTCCATCTGCTGCAGGAGAGAAGCCTTTCCTGCAGAATAGAAAGAGCCAGCCTGGACTGGTCGCCTGACTTTCAAGGCTCCTCAGCTAATCTTGCGGGGATGCTTGCAAGTTTCGTTTCGAAGTCATCGATGGTGGCGGTTATGCCTCCGTCGGGTGGGATCTCTCCTCTTTCTCTGAGGACTTGCCTTGCGAGAAGCCAATACACCATGGCGAGGGCTCGTCGACCTTTGTTGTTCACTGGAATGGCTAGGTCGATTCCGCTGAAGACATTATCTGTATCCGCCAGGCCGATGACTGGGATTCCTGCGCATGATGCCTCTTTTACGGCCTGCCAGTCAGCTCTTGGATCTGTGATGATGACGAGTTCTGGTTCCGCATGCTTGGGCTGAAGGGGATTCGAAAGAAGACCTGGCATGAATCTTCCCACAACTGGAACACATCTGGTCAATTCGCAGAACTTTTCGACTGGGGTCTTCCCGTATAACCTTGAGGAGACCACGATGATTCTTGAAGGGTCCGGTCTCGACAAGAACTTCGCCGCAAGTCTGACCTTCTGATCCGTGTTCCCAATATTGAGTATGAACAGGCCGTCGGGCCTAGCTCGGAATATGTGCTGCTCCATGTCGCCAGTCTTTATTCTGGTTCCTATGTGCAGCCCAGCAGCAAGCAATTCCTCCAAGGGCAGGAGCAGACCTTCCGCCTTGGGAATCAGTTCTTTGTCTTCAACTGCCAAATGTGCTCATCCTACAAATTGATTCTCGCCAGTTTAGCCCTTTCGCCAAGATCCTTCTCTATCTTTACCAACTCGTTGATTTTCGCCACTCTTTCTCCGCCCACAACTCCTGTCTTTATTATGGGGCTTCCATAGGCGATTGCGAGATGCGCCAGCTCAGGCGCTGGAGTATCTCCTGACCTGTGTGACGTAACGGTGATGTACCCTGCCTGCTTTGCAGCAACAGCTGTCTCGTAGGCATCACTGATTGTTCCCACTTGATTTGGCTTGATTACTATTGCGTTCCCCGCCTTCATCTTCTTACCCTTTTCAAATCTGACAGAGTTTGTGACAAAGAGGTCATCGCCGCACACAAGAGTGTCGCGAACGGCTTTCGTGAGTTCTGCAAATGATTGAAACGATCCTTCGTGAAACGGATCTTCAATGTAGAAAAGCCCGTATCTGTCTATGAGACTCTGGACATGGTCGAGCTGTCCTCCTTCGTTTAGTCGCTTTTCATCCTTGTTGTAAACGTAAAGATGTTGTTTTTCATCCCAGAGGGTTGAAGCGGCAATATCTACTCCGATTCTTATCTCTATACCCATCAGGTCTGAGATGTTTTCGCATGCTCTCGATAGGATTTCGAAAGCTTCCTCAGTCATCAGGTCAGCGATCCAAGCGCCTTCGTCTCCCTTGCCTACTGAAGGCTTTCCCTTCGCCTCGAGCAGTGTCGCGATTTCGGAGTGCACGTTGGCGTTTGCCACAGCTGCCTCCGAGAAGATTCTCGCTCCGGTGGGGAGAACAAGGAATTCCTGCACATCAGTTTTTCCGACCCGAGCATGTCTGCCCCCGCCGATGACGTTTCCGATAGGAAGGGGCAACTCGCCTCTTGCGGAACGGGAGAGGTGTTCAAAAAGCGGGATCTTCTTCGAATCTGCGGCGGCGAGGGCCGCCGCGGCGGAGATCGCGTAGGCCGTGTTTCCGCCTATGTTAGTGAAGTTTGGAGACCCATCAACTTCGTGGAGGAGGCTGTCGATTGCTGTTTGGTCTTCTGCCTGTAGGCCGGTCAGCTTTGGCGCTAGTGTGTTCTCAACAATCTTCAGCGCCTCGTCGATCCCGCCTGAGGGGTACGATTCGACTTCCCATCTGCCTCGACTTACTCCCGACGGGGCAGCCGCGCGGCCGATACCTTCCGGGGTCTTTATGATGACTTCTATAGTCGGCGTGCCTCGACTGTCGAATGCTTTCCAGGCCTTGACGTGTCTAATCACCGTTGAAGTGCTCAGGTGGTTTGCCCCCATGCCATGTGAGCACGCTTCTTGTGTGCAAGCTCAGCATACGACAGGTATTCATCTATGATCTCGACGTGAGAGATCATCATCCTTCTGCAACAGTATCTCTTCATACCAAGGTCGTCGAGAACCTTCTTCGGGTCTTCTCCTTGCCTGACCCGTCTTGAGTACTCGTGCCACTTATCACCGACAAGGCGGCCGCACGTAAAGCATCTAACAGGAACTATCACGTCACATCACCTGTATGATTTCTGCTTCCTTGTTCTTGCTCCAGGACCGCCGAACTTCTTGGGTTCAGATCTTCTCGGGTCTCCCGCGAGGATCGACCGATCATGTCTCATGAACACACGACGGACTTCCGCACTTCGCGACCATTCAGCTATTCCTCTCGCGATGGCAGTTCGTGTGGCTTCGGCCTGGCCCATCATGCCGCCTCCGTGCACCCGGACCGAGACGTCGACGCTTCTGGCTCTATCGCCGAGCAGCAGGAGTGGTTCATAGATCTTCGTTCTCGCCACGTCTTGGCCATATGTTTCAAGCGGTGACTCATTGATCGTCACTCTTCCTTTTCCGGGTTTTATGATCGCCCTTGCTATGGCTGTCTTTCTTTTTCCGGTAGCCAAGACTATTCTTCGTCTCTCGCTCATAGTCTTCCGCCTCTGATTTCTCTCGAGAGTTCCTCCATTGTGATGTATCGGCATCGGAGTCTGGAGGCGTCAGCTTCTGGAAGCTTTTGTAGAGATTTGTCGGCGTACTCGCTAGGTACTCCTATGAAGACTTTCACATTTCTGAAAGCTGCTCTGCCTCTCGGTTTTTTCCACGGGAGCATTCCCCGGATGACCCTCTTGAAGTACGTGTCTGGACTCCTCGGATGCGTGGGAGCCTTCTCTTGGGATCCGTGGGTCCTCGTCCTGAGCTTGCGCTTGGCATCCGCAAGCGTTCTTTCCTTTCGGCCCGCTATGACTGCTTTCTCGGCGTTCAGAACTACCACCTTACGGCCGCAAAGAGCGTGCTTCGCAACAACACTCGCAACTCTCCCGAGAATGTGATTCGTGGCATCTATAAGCACAAGATCTGTGGATACGGAGTTCATTTCGCTGCCTCCAAGCTTTCGCGCGTTTGCGCCGCCTTCTTCGCCAGGGTCTTCGCCGCTTCTTGGACAATTCTTTCTGTAGGCAGGGCTCCCGTAGACTCTACGTTGAAGATGAATGTCTGTTCGTCCCATCCGACCCTTATGGCAGAGGGCTTCTGAGGACAATGCCTTTCGCAATCTCGGCAAAGCGTGCATTCGATCTCCTTTTCCACGACCAGCTTGTCGTTCCTGATCGCCAAGACTGACTTCGGGCACGTCTTGACGCATTCTTCACATCCGTTGCATCTCCTCTGATCAACCGACAGCTTTGGCATGTACTTGTACGCGGCAGATGATACTGGTTGCCATTTCGCGTGCTCAGCGCCTCGTCCAAGCCTTGCGTATGCCTCGAGCCTGATCTTCTGGCCAGGAGCAAGCTTGGCGATGGGGATCGCGTCGCTTACAGGTTTGATATCCGGGTCCTCGGACTTCAACTCTCCCGAGTACACGTATCTTGATTCGTCCGTGGCTTCCGATTCAAGCGAGAGAGTCGTCCTACATCTGTTGCAGCCTAACTCGCTTTTGCAGCCGCATTCTTCGGGCAACACGTATGAGTCCAGATCTGTTGTGAGAGGAACGAGGCCGAGTCGATGGGAAAGAATTTCGTCGTAGAGTACGGATGAGTTCTCAATGACCATCACGTCCTCCACAGCCATCGTAGGGACTTCCGAGATCATGGCACGCCTGAGAGCGTTCGAGAAAGCCGGCGAGGCGTTTCGTACAATGAACCTGATCGAGTCCTTCTCCCGGCCAAGCACTTCAACCTGCATATTCTCAGCATCTTTCCCTAAGTTCGCTCAGCGATGAGAACCCGAACGCTATTTAAACATTTTTTGAGTTCAGTCAGCGCCGTTGAGACTCGCAACCTGCTGTAGCAACTGAACAGGGCTCTTAGAAGGCTAAGTAGGCACTAAGATGTCATTGACGGTTTGATTGTTGTTGCAAAGCTTGGTCGATCGCTCGGAAGGCCGTGCGCGATGCACCAGTATTGACTGTAGGACGGAGTCACAGAACATAGAACCAGTCTAAGTAAGGGAGATTTCTTTCTCGCTGACTGCCACTCGGATGACAGGTCAATAGCAGTACGGGAGAAGGTGCAAAGCAAGCGCTGTCAGCAAAGCCTAGATAGAACTGACGCGAGTGAAAAGGCACGTCGAACCTAGATGCTGAGCGATTACCTCTTTGGCATAGGCGTGCTTCTCGTTCTTGCGGGGTTCGTCCTGGCGTTCCTCGTTGCCGTCACAGCAGGGACAAGGGGGAGAGCACGTGGGGGAGGACTAATCCTAGTCGGTCCAATACCGATCATGTTCGGTACAGACAGAAGAATCATGCGTTTCCTGTTCGTGTGCGCCATTCTATTGCTTGGAGTTTTCTTTGCGCTCAGTATGTTGGCTGGAAGGTAGGACGTGATGTCACTTATGGCTAAGACCTGCGATGTCTGTGGATCTGAAACGGCGAGAATCGTATGCCAAAGCTGTGGCCGCCTTGTCTGCGAGAACTGTCTTGCTCCTGCTGGGTTGCTCTGCCGGAGCTGCTACGTGTGTGTGGGAAAGGAAGGCGAGCCAGGAGAGGGCGTTGGAGCGGCTATGATTGAATGGCCAAGAGAGTTCAGATGGTTCATGGTTAGCTTCTTCTTGGTTCTGGCAGGAATGCTACTGATGGTTCCATCGGTTGGCCTAGCTTCGACAACAAGCGGAGGTGTCCTAATATTCATTGGTCCCATCCCGATCGTTATAGGTCAGGGACCAGTTGGATCTTCACTCATGTTGTTCGGGGCCTTGCTCTTGCTTGTGTTCATTACTCTGTGGTTCTTGAGGCCGATGCAGTAGGATGCGATCGACGTAGGCTGACAAAGGGCTCACAAGCTGCAGAGACGTTTGACACGTACTTGAGCAAAAACTACTTCAACCGTACTGCTTCCGATCGACTTGTGAGTTCGAGTGACAAGGGCTGAGCCACTTCCAGGCGAGAAGCTGGTCATGAAACTGAAGCCTCATCCCTTGGCGTTTTGGCATCTCTTCGCAATATCAGGACTTCTAGCGTTCCTCGGATATCTCGTAAGCCAACTGTACCTCCTCGCTGCCAGGTTCAGGCTACGTATACCGATCCCTCTTCTTGAGCAGTACAATGTATCTAACATTCTCATCTTGTGGGGGGTACTGCTGGGAGTGGCGATAGTCATAGGTCTCGTCTACATGAGAGTGACATCGCTGCTTCTTTTCGGTGCAATCGCTATGGCGGGAACAGTACTCACCGAATACTTCAAGATGCCTCTGGACGTTCATGTATGGCTCTTGGTCATATGCGGTTTGATGGGTTTCTGCATTGCGGAATTCTACAGGAGAGGCCACAACTACTACATCACGAATCTTAGATTGATCATGGAGAGGAGCTTCATCTCATATGATTCGCGCCAACTGACATATGACAAGATAAACGATCTTGCTCTTGTACAAGGCATGTTGGGGCGCATCCTCAACTACGGGACGGTTGTTCCAGTCACTGCTTCGGGCTTCGGGTTGGGCGAGGATTCAGCCTCAGCAGCAATCCTGAGCGGCCTAGGAGTCGGAACGGGAACCAGGTCCCTCGGCAGCGTAGGCTTTGGCCTCTCAGCAACTGGAGGGAGAGCTGTTCAGATTCCTAGAGGGAGAACATACCACACTCTCTACGGCGTCCAGCGACCACGTCAAGTTCAGGAAGCAATTGCACGGATGATTCAGCGGCAGGCTTGAAGTGACGGCCGGGAAGAAGAACGTAGCCAGTAAGCGCAAAAGAACGATTGCGCTCGGGACGGCTTGCGCGCGCGAGCAGCCTCTACCGGGCTTTCTTTGCTGACGTAGGCTGGGCAGAAGCCCGTGGAGTTGCCAGGCTAATGTTTGTTTGCTCATCTCTCTTGACCATGTATCCCGGTACGGTCACCAGCCTTCCTCCAACATGCACATGGCCATGAGAGACTAACTGCCTTGCGTGGTGCATCGATTTCGCCATTCCGCTTTTCGCCACTATTGTCTGAAGTCTCCTATCCAAGATGCTTGTCACATTCAAGTCGAGCACATCGTCTATTGTTGCGTCCTCCGAGAGAACTCCCAACTTGATTAGGCTTTGCAGAATGTCCTTTTCAGTCCTCGATCTGTCCTCCTCAGTCTTTGCAAGGAGGGACCTAGCCATACCTCTGATCCGCGAGATTTCAGTCCTGTATCGCCAGAGTTCCCTCTTGTTCCTCAAACCATAGTCTCCGATGAGTTTGAGCTCATCCGCGATTTGGCCTCGCCTCCAGGGATGGCGAGGAGTCTCATACTTCTTTCTCTGTTTCTTGGGATCACCCACCGCGTTCACCCCTCCCTTCCCTCTCCGCCTGAGCAGCTCTCAAGGCAGCTATCGCCGCCTTCTTCTTGACTCCAACAGCTTTTCCAGTTCTGCCAGTGGTCTTTGTTCTCTGACCTCTGACTTTCAACCCAAGAGAGTGCCTTATCCCCTTCCAAGTGCGCAGGTCCTTCATGAAATCTACGTCCGTCTTCACTCCGAGTGCGAGGTCTGGACCGACCAGGTGCATGTCTCTGCCGCTCTCAAGATCTTTCCTTCTGTTCATGAGTCTCGGTGGAATTCCGAACTTCGCCGGGTCAGAAATGACATCTTCGATCTTGCCAACCTCCTCTTCCGACAGTTGCCCGATCCTGATGTCCGGCTTGAGGCCTGCGGCCTTCGCAATCGCACTTGACAGGCTCACACCGATTCCTCGGATCTTCGTGAGGCCATAGATCAGCTTCTTAGTTCCGTCGAGATCCTGGCCCATGAGCCGTATGATGTGCCTGAACTCTCTTGAAGACATGTCACGTCACTGCTGCGGGCAGTACGAGGTCTCTGGATCTTATTTAAGTCTTCTCGGTTCGGGTTCTTACGTTGGCAAGATGAGAAAGTCGAACAGTATCCCGATGCCGCAGACCGCGAAAACATAGGGGATCCACAGTCGATACACCTTGTGAATCTTCGCTCCGTAGTACTGGTTGGAGAGGAGAAGACAGAGGTGCAGTGGCGAAACATAGTAGCCAGCATAAGTGCTCAGGATGATCATGCTCACAAGTGCTGGAGCATTGCTCTTGAAAAGCGGAAGAACAAAGGGTATAGTTATTCCTGCTCCGGCCATCGCAAGGCCCGAAACCCCTCCTATTATGAGCGGGAGAAGTGTGGCGAAGATCACAAGGGGCAGCTTCGCTTCCTTCAAGATTTCAAAGAAGAGGGAAACCGCCTTCGAGTCTTCTACCACATAGCGAAGAATCATAACGCCCAAGACCGACAGCGTTGATACCCAGGGAATTCCTCCCCAGAGGAGTTCCGCGGCTTTCAGTGGTCTGGTCCTCTTGATCAAGAAAGCGCTGACTATCCCTATGGTTACAGATATGGTCAGGTCTAGCCCTGCCAAGTTCAAGGCAACCGCAAGTAGAATGGGGCCGAGCCCCCTGACTACAGATCCATATTCCCTCCTACCTGCAAGGTCCTCATTGGAGTTCAAGTGTCGAATGAACATGAGATATCCCAAAGCGATCGACAACAGAAATGCTGGAACCTGTACAAGGATCAGCTCGTACAAGCCTATTCCAGCGAGTCCCGACGCAAGGATCAGTGTCGAGGACAAGGGGAAAACATAGAACCATATGTGTCTAAACGTTATGTTGATCGCCACTTTTCTTTCAGGGGTCAACTTCAGCTTGTCAGCCCCTCCGTCGATCAAAGGAGCTGAGAGCAAGGCACCTCCAGGCATAGGCATTAAGCCGACTATTGCGGGAATGGACGCGATCAGGCTCTTGCTGGAAAGTATGGTCCTGAGTCCTGCTACCAGATCATCCATGAGTCCTGTCTCTTTCATACAGTAACCAAGGATTCCAATTGCTGTGACCTGTAGTGTCACGCTTCTCGTCAGTGGATCCCTCAAGGCCCGAAGAGACAACTGGATGAAGTCCTGAACTGATGCCCCGTATAGAATGGCAAGTGCTATTGCTCCTATGAGTATTGAGAGAGCCGTGTTGAATCGCTTGGCGGTCAGAAGAACTATCAAGACGAATGCTACGATCAACCCGACTATCTGTATCATTTTGAATCCTTCAGCCAAGTCCACAGCGGAATTTGTCTTGGTACCTAGGATATCGCAATAAGCATTTCGCATCTGCTGGATTATGGCTCTGACATGAAGTCGATGAATTCCTCCAAGGTTCTGGGTTCGAGAGTGTAATTGGTTCTCCTCTCAACTCCCAAGGTTGATGAAGGCCTCGGACCGTAATCATGGCCTGGGTAGATCTCAACATCATCTTCTAGTCTGAGTATCTTGTTGAACAGACTCTCGTACAATTGCACAGAGTCCCCTCCCGACAGATCTGTTCTTCCACATTCGCCGACGAAGAGGGTGTCCCCTGTAAGCAACTTCTTGTTGACTAGCAGGCAGATGCTATCCGGCGTGTGCCCTGGCGTATGGAGAACTCTGATCTTGAGTCGTCCAAGCGTAAGGAATTCTCCGTCCTCGAGAGAGATGTCTCTCGGGTGCGTGAAATTCACGTGGGCTGCTACCTTTCCCTCTGTGGCCTCCGTAAGCTCAGAATTCCCTGATGTATGATCTCGGTGTCCATGCGTGTTGATTATGTATTTCACTCGTACTTTGTATCTATCAACGGCAGATCTCACGGGGGCGGTAGGAAACGCAGGGTCGACGACCGCGGCTTCACGACTCTCGTCATCGGCGATTAGATAGGAGAAATTGTCGGAGTTGGAGGCACGTATCTGTTCGAATATCATGTCGAATCTCTTCACCGAGTACACTTGGCATGTCCAAAAATCTTTCGAGCCGGCCTTGGTAAGGTTCGTGTGAGGGCTTATGGTTCGAGACAGGTTCGAGTCCTTGAGTCGCCTCCTGTCATATGTATTGAGGCATGCGCCCAAAGAATTCGGTCTAACTCTCGATAGGGATGGCTTCGTGTCACTGGATGAGCTTGTCGCAGCTATAGGCGCGGAGCCGAGATGGGGGTGCGTAGGACGACAGGATCTGCTCAATCTGGTCGCTTCATCATCTAAGAGGAGATTTGAGATCAGAGACGGGCGGATGAGAGCTCTATATGGACACACTGTGGTTGACACAGTGCGCTACGAAGCAGTGATCCCTCCTGAATATCTCTTTCATGGGACCGCGAGAAGATTCTGCATTAACATCGAGCGCATTGGACTCATCCCAAAGAGGAGAGCCTACGTCCATCTATCCCTGACTGTCGAGGACGCCTTGTCTGTGGGAAGACGCAGGGACGCCGATCCGGTTGTCTATAGGGTCTATGCGTTGACAGCTTGCAAGGAAGGGATTCAGTTCTGCTCGGCTGGGAACACATACCTGTCGCCGTACATTCCAGCTAGGTATCTCGAAAGAGTCAGTGCCTAGCCTCTTTACCTTGTGTGAATCTCCACTATGTCTCGATCGCCGAGAACATACTCAAGCCCGACTTTTTCTCCAGGGTACTTGGGAGTCGAGCCCCAGACTCGCGCGAATCGAAAGTTCTCATGGAGTTCGGTATGAATCCTCTTCGCCAGTTCACCAACAGTAGATCCTCTGGGAAGGACAAAAGGCTCAGTCGTGCGCTCGTCTTCGTTTGGCTCCTTTGTGTAGACGCGGATGATGCTGAGTGCCCCAAACGCTGCATCTCCGATCTGACGGAGGTTCTCGCCGGTCATACATGAAACAGGTATGACTGGCAGGTCTGCTGCCTTCTGAGACAGAGCTTCCAGATTCTTTCTTGCCCCCGGGATGTCTAGTTTATTTGCGGCCACAATCGTGGGCTTGAAGACAGTCGTAGCTTCCAACAACGCGTCTTCAACGTCGTTCAGTCGGGCTTCTCCGACTATTCGGATTACCGCGTTGCTTAGCCCATATTCCGCAAGCAGCGTCTGTACATTTCCGATGTTGCAGTCGAGAAGATGCCCAGAAACCATCACCCGGATTCCCCCACCTTCTTTGGGTCGGGTTATCAAGATGTTTGAACCAGACCGCTTTGCAGAGATCCTTGCACCTTCCAGCTCGGCCAGTACAATGTCGAGCTGATTCACAGGATCTTCGGAGAGGTCTACGACGACGATAATGCCGTCCGCATTTCTGGCAAGACCAAGAGTCTGAAGGCCCCAACCTTCTCCGTCGGCAGCACCTCTTACCAGTGCAGGAGCTTCAACCAGCTGAAACTGAAGATCTTCGAAGTTCATTATCCCGGGAACGGGGCGGGTGGTCGTGAACTTGCGAGAAGCGATCGCGGGCTTCGCGTTCGTTAGCCTTGAAAGCAAGCTGCTTCTGCCGACGTTTGTCTGACCGATCAGCACCATCTGCGCCGCCCCCTGCTTCTGTATGAACCAACCTTCCCCCCTTCCGCCAGCTCTCCTCTGCTTTCGCTCAGTTGCCTCCAACTTGAGAATCGCTATCTTGCGTTTGACCTGCGCTCGAAGCCTTTCGTTTCCTTTATGTTTTGGAACTGCCGACAGGAACTCTTGAAGTGCATGGATCTTCTCTTCCACCGTCTTGGCTTGAGAGGCCTTGTTCCATAGTCCTTTCGCCTCCGCAGTCAGATTCGCTGGCAATTGAGCGGACTCCGTTCCTGCTGCTTTCTTTGAGGTTGACCTAGGAAGACAGGGAGTTCCTCTACTTTAGCACAGCGCCGGTCTTCATGTACCAGAGGTAGAGGTCGAGCCTTGAGAGAGGCATATTTAGCCTTGTGGCGAGACTTTGAAGTCTGGCTTCAAGATTCACATATCTACGTCTTGTAAGTCCCTTCGGGACCTCTTCAACCATATCATATTCGCGCATTATTCTCAAGATATGCCTATCGAGAATGGCCACATTATCATATCCCACGTTTCTCAGAAAGTGACTCGCTTCCTTGTATCCCAAACCCATGACGTTCTCGACAAGCCATTGACGAGCCCGTCCTTCGTCTCCGATACCCACTAGAAGATTCTTGATGTGGCTGAATTCTCGGGCCAGGACAATGAACTGCGCTCGCCGCTGGCTGAATCTATGTCCCAGCCTTTCTAGTCTTCTTGCGATTTCTTCTTCAGGTAGTGTAAGAAATCCTTCTGCGCCTATTTCCTGTTGAATCCTTATCGCTAGCCTTGCGGTGGAGTTGGCGGTAAGGATACAGAAGCAAAGCTCCGAGAACCATTCCTCGTTTCCTTTGGAGTGAAGGAGCTTGAACTCTCTCAGTCTCTCCTCCACTTGGAATGCAACGGCACTTGCTTCAAGATTGCGAATCTGCGAGATCAGTAATTCGAGATTCATGTGACCCATGCCCAGCGTAGCCATGGGAAATATGGTCTCAAGTCAGATCCTTTTCTTTCTGTCGGACTAGAATTGAAAAACGTGGGGAACAGGAAGCACATTTGAGGAGCAAGGTCTTACCTGCTCAGATCTTGCGTCTAGACCTGGGTTCGAATAACACAAGAGCTCTTCTTCATGAAGAGATTAATCACGAGTTGCGGTGAGCGGGGCTTGTCGGTCCGAGTGGAAATCTCACTTGACAGACTCGACCCTCTGAATGTCAGGTACCTTCTTCTTCAGAAACTGTTCAACTCCCCACTGCAGAGTCATCTGGGACATGGGGCATCCTGCGCATGCTCCTGTCAGTCTTACCTTGACCACGCCGTCTTTGACATCTACAAGTTCTACGTTTCCACCGTCTGCCTGCAGGTTAGGTCTCAACTCTTCAAGGGCCTTCTCAACTTCTTCTCTCATCGCCAACACCATTCCGAATGCCACCCAAGTCTAACCCGCACAATATAAGCCCGCGTTAGATGGAGGAGGAGCAAAGGTTGTGAAGAGCGAGGTAACGGCTACGGGCCTCAGGGCCCTCAGTCCAAGTCCTTAAGTGCAATACGTGTTACCCGAAGAGGACATGGAGAGGTACGTTGAGTTCGGCAGGATCGCAGCTGACAAGTTGGCAGAGGGGTCGTCTTGAGGTGGAGATGCCGGGTCTGCGGGTGGGTCTACGACGAGGCGAATGGGTTTCCTGATCAACAGATACTGCCTGGAACAAGGTTTGAAGATTTAGGTCCGGACTGGGCATGTCCAATCTGTGGAGCTCCCAAGGAAGAATTTGAGAGGGTCGATTCGCAGGAGCTCCGAAAGGCTTAACCTTTTGGAAAAACACTCTGGGGCAGCTCGTCAACGAAGGTTGAATACCGAATGAGTGAACAATATGAACGAAGGACTCCTCGCTCAAGACAAGCATATGAAAGGGCGAAGATGCTCTTTCCCGCGGGAGTCTCATACAAGATACGATTCATAGAGCCATATCCGTTCTGTGTCACAAACGCAAAGGGGAGCAAGCTCTTCGACATCGACGGCAATACTTATACTGACTACTGGTGCGCGCATTTTGCTTTGATATTGGGTCACCGCCACCCAAAAGTCGTCGAGGCTGTCAGAGAGCAGATTGAGAAAGACTTCCACTACGGAGTGGCTCACGAGCTGGAGGCCAAACTGGCCGACCAGATAGTCAAGATGGTGCCCTCAGCCCAGTTGATAAGATTTACAGGATCAGGAACGGAGGCAAATATGTATGTCGTCAGACTCGCCAGAACTTACACTGGCAGAACTCGAATCGGAAAGTTCGAGGGAAACTGGCATGGTGGATATGATCCGCTGCACGTGGCCGTGAAGCTTCCCGTTGAGGTGGCCTCAGGAGGATTGACACCCGGGTCGTTACAAGACACAGTTGTACTTCCCTACAACGACCTCGATGGAGTGAGGAGGTCTATGAAGGGAAAGCAGCTTGCATGTGTCTTGATTGAACCCGTTATGGGTGCAGGGGGTATGATTCCAGCTGAGAAGGAGTTCCTAAGAGGCCTTGCTGAACTCTGCCGGGAGGAGAGCACTCTGCTCGTCTTTGACGAGATCGTCACAGGCTTTAGATTGGGACCGGGAGGAGCCCAAGAAGCTTATGGAGTTCGCCCGGATCTGACAGTTCTTGGGAAGATCGCCGGGGGAGGGCTTCCGATCGGAGCAATCACGGGTAGAGCAGACATCATGGAGCGAATGGATCACACAAAGTACAAGGGTTCAGAGTATTCGTTCCTAGGAGGAACTCATACGGGAAATCCGGTCTCTATGGCTGCAGGTCTCGCGACTTTGAAGATCTTGGAAGATGGCTCTGTATACGACCGGATAGGCAAGCTCGGCGAGAAAGCGCGTCAAGGCTTGACGGAGATAATGGAACGAGCTAACATTGAATTTCAGGCGACCGGGGTTGGGTCGATCTTTGGATGCCACTTCACGAGGACTCCTCCCAGGAACATTGTTGACGTCAGCGGCGGAGACCTAGAGGTCTCAAGGAAGTTCATGTATTATCTCTTAGACAAGGGAATCTTCTGCTTGACGCCTGAGCTAGTGCACTGTGCAATCTCAACGGCTCATACCGAAGCGGAAATTGATGAGTTCCTGAGGGTGGCCGAGCAGTTCGCAAGGCAGCAGAAAAGGTAGTGG
Source organism: uncultured Candidatus Bathyarchaeia archaeon (assembly GCA_964529995.1). Classification (GTDB taxonomy): domain Archaea; phylum Thermoproteota; class Bathyarchaeia; order 40CM-2-53-6; family JALHTG01; genus JALHTG01. Next base: position 8,316 of record CAZGZF010000003.1, on the reverse strand, counting down.
ACGCCCATTGAAGGGCTAAGTTATCACAACATGGTCAATCTGGAAGTATCTCTTCGCGAGCATCCTGGTCTTGTCGATCGTTCGACCGTTCCTTCCTATGGCAAGAGCCTTGTCTCTGGGCTCGACTTCCACCACGACGATCTTCCTGTCTGGGCTTTCGGTAGTCCTGATCTCTTTCACCTTGGCCGGGGCCAATGCGTTTCTGATAAGTTGCTCAGGTGTGTCAGCCTGTTCGACGACCTCTACCTGACGACCTGTGATCTTTCTCAGCGCTTGGATGTTCTTTCCAGCCTTTCCGATGGCGAGGCCCATGTCGCCTTGCTTTGCAAGGAAGATTATTCGCTCAGCCTTCTCGTCGATGACACAGTCTTTGGCGGTTGCGCCCGTCACGCTCTCGAAGAGCGCAATGCACTTCATCTCGTCGCCTGTCAGCTTGATCCTAGCTACCGACATCTTTGACCCCTATGGTCTTCAGTATTTCCGAATCCCCTGGCTCGCGAACAGTCACAGCTGCAACAAGGAACGGCTTCTCGCAGACTGCTCTTAGGTCGGCACTGGAGCCTGGGTAGACATACACTGGCAGGTCCGAAAGTCTGGCACTGTGGAGGATTGCAGACCTGGCTGACTCAGGACAGTTCGACGCCAAGACGATCAACTTTGCTTTCCTACTTCTGGCAGCCTCGAGAGCCTCGTTGCATCCAAACGACACCTTACCGCTCTTGACGGCCAGTTTTAACTGCTTCGATATGTCGATCATCTCTTCGATCTTCCTACTTGAGGCATCGCCATGTACATGTCGATGAGTCCGGTCCCCATCGGTATCTGTTGACCGACGATGACATTTTCCGCCACACCTTTCAGTGAGTCAGCCGTTCCCCTCACTGCGGCATCGACAATAGTTGGGATTGTGATTTCGAAGGCCGCCTTTGCCAATGTGCTCGCCTTCTCTCCGCTGACACCATGTCTGCCCACTTGTAGCACTTCTCCGGATGCGGTCATTGCGTCCGCGACAAGCATTACGTGTCTGATGTCGACATCGAGACCTTGCTCCTCTAGAACGCCAAGGGCCTCCCTCATAATCACCTCTCTGGCTGCTTCGATACCCAAGACCATTGCAACCTCATGTATGTTGTTTGAGACTGTTCTCGTAGGGTCGACGCTTGGGATCGTGAGAACCTGCTCGAGGCTGGATCCCTCCGTCCTGATGACCCATTCTCCCTTCTCCTCCACCACGAGTGCTCTTTTGATGGCGGGAAGCCCTTTGATATGCAGAGAAGGCAGCTTTGTTGCCAGTCGTTTGAACTGTGAGACATCCATGTCCTCCGGCTTGATCGTGATTCTTGATCGTTCAATCTTGACATCGCAGGACGGTAGCTGCACGGCCTCTCTTACGTCCCGCGTGGCTATCTCTCTTTGGCGCATCTTCTCGGAGTCGAGGGCGACTTCAATCTTCATGTTGGTTATGTCAGACTCGATCTGTGCCGCTATGTCTCTCAAGGTCGTATGTGTAATCGACATGGCGACCTTCTCGGCCTTTTCACGGTTCTGTCTACATTTCTTGTCTAAGTAAACGGTCATCATCGGAGTTGAGGGAATCTTCCTTGCATCAACGATCTCTATCAGTCTTGGAAGCCCAAGTGTGACGTTTTGCTCTCTCACCCCGGCAAAGTGGAAGGTCCTAAGCGTCATCTGTGTGCCTGGCTCGCCTATCGACTGGGCGGAGACTATGCCTGCTGCCTCGCCAGGCTCTATCAGTGACTTTCTATAGTTCTCAATCGCCTGGTCTATGGCCTCATCAGCTGCCTTCTTGGTTAATCTCTTCTCCAACAGATTCTTCTTCAGCTCTGAACCCAACATGCGCGGTAGATGCGATGCTCTTGCCTGAAGTCTCTTGAGCGTGTAGCTTCTGGATGCCTTCTCTCCCCTTCCGGCGCCTAGCCTCACCCTGTCAACCAGCCGTTCCGTGTTGACGGCCTTACCGTGGTCGCTCTTCGCTGTGTCAACGCCGTCCTCGCCATATCTCAGCTGAATAATGTTTCCCCGCGAGTCCCTTACAGTTCCATCGTATTCAACCCTAATGTGTTCTAGTGCGTTTATTAGACGGCGTTGCATGTATCCGCTTTGTTGTGTTCTGACAGCCGTGTCCACGAGTCCTTCTCTTCCTCCCATCGCGTGGAAGAAGTACTCCACTGGGTTGAGCCCGTCCCTGAATGACGAGTATACGAACCCTCTTGCTAGGGCGCCGACGTCACCAGGCTCGAAGCATGAAAGCGCCCTTCCCCTATACCCTCGCAGTATCCTCTTGCCTCTGATTGACTGTTGGCCAATCGACGCAGCCATCTGGCCTATGTTCAACATCGATCCCTTCGCCCCGACTCTAACCATGATAATTCCGCTGTTTTCTATTCCAAAATGCTTGTCTACAAGCGCGCCAGCCTCGTCTCTCGCTCTGGAAAGCTCGTTCATTATGTATATCTCGAGCGATTCCTCAAGTGACTGCCCAGGCAACCTTTCCAGCGTGCCTCTTCTGTAGTTCTGGACAAGTTCATTGACTCTCTCCTCGGCGTTCTTGATGGCCTTCTCAATCTTTCCTCTTACTGCTGGCGAAACGTCAAGCTCGTCAAGCGTATAGGAGAAGCCTCTAATTGTGAGGAACCGATCTAACAGCCTTGATATCGAGTTGAGGAAATCTCTTCCTACGCTCGGTCCATAGTCCTTCACAATGCGGTGGAAGAGGCTCTCGGATCTCGCGCCTATGGCGTTTCTGTCTATCACACCACGCTCAAGAACTCCGTCCTTCACCACGACGTAGGCGTCATACGGGCATTTTTCCTGTTTGCATTCGGCACATTTCCTACACATGTTCGACTTGGCTACGAAGTTCATTTTCTTGGGGATGAACAGGCTGAATATCTTCTTTCCAGACCACATCTGTTGAGGCCTGCGGAGGTCTGGCTGGGGTAATGGGCCGTCGTATCCTGCCGCCGCTAGAACTCTGCTTACCTCATCTTTCGTCAGGTATGATGAGTTGCTTGTGAGAAGATATGCAGCGGTTACGAGATCAGTAATCGGTCCTATTATCGGTCCTCCGTATCGGGGTGAGAGGATCTGGTCTTGAACCTCCATGAGAAGGCGGGCTTCCGTGCGTGCTTCCTCTCCTTGAGGAACGTGCAGATTCATTTCGTCTCCATCGAAGTCTGCGTTGTATGGCGGGCAGACTGATGGATCCAGTCTAAACGTCTTGTACGGCAGGACCCTTACCTTGTGCGCCATGATCGACATTCTGTGCAGAGACGGTTGCCTATTGAACAGAACTGTGTCGCCATCGCGTATGTGCCTCTCAACCACAAAACCTGGTTGAAGGCCTTCAGCCAGCGTCTTTCTTTCTGTGACAAACTCAAGTCGAATTCGCCTTCCATCTGGGCGAACGATATAGAGGGCCCCGGGATACTGGTCAGGTCCGTTCTCCACGAGCTGTCGCATCTCGTCAATGTTCCATTCTGTGACCTTCTCTGGAATTGTCAGTCTTGCAGCGACGTCTGTTGGCACACCCACCTCGCTGACGTCTAGGTTAGGATCAGGTGAAATGACTGTCCGAGCGGAGAAGTCGACTCTCTTACCGGAGAGGTTTCCTCGGAACCTGCCTTCCTTCCCCTTAAGTCTCTGACATAGGGTTTTGAGAGCTCTTCCTGATCTGTGCCTCGCTGGCGGGAGACCAGATACCTCATTGTCGATATAGGTAGTCACGTGATATTGAAGAAGATCGTGCAGCTCTTGTATTATGTTTACTGGGACCCCTGACTCAACCGCTTCCCTGAGTTTCTGGTTTATTCGCAGGATATCGACCAACTTGTGGGTCAGATCATCCTCAGACCTGATTCCTGATTCGAGCGTAATCGACGGTCTGACGCTTACGGGAGGTACAGGAAGCACCTGGAGGACCGTCCATTCAGGACGCGCGGCCTTTGGATCCATTCCCAGAAGCTTCAGGTCATCATCAGAGATTCGTTCAAGTCTCTCTCTGATGGTGCTTGGAGTGAGTTTCCGGGCTCCACCTTCGATTATCTCATTGTACGATGTAGGTTTGATGTGCTCAATTATGCATTGTTTCGTTCCACAGTGAGGGCATTCCTGAGACTTCTTTGCGCTCTTCGCGATGTCATCATAGCAGACATCAGGGACGATGTTCAGACGCTTCCTCTCTTCCTCGATCATGTCCCTGTACTTCTGAATCTTGTCGTTGCTTAGGAGGATTCTCCCGCAGCCGCGACACGTCACCGAAAGGAGCTTATGGACGAGTTTCGCGAAGTTCACGTGGACGACTGGCTGCGAGAGTTCAATCTGGCCAAAGTGACCAGGGCACGCGAGAGCGGTGTTTCCGCAGGTTTTGCATTTCTGTCGCGGTTCGAGGGTGCCCAGTCTGCCATCCATCAGCCCCGAGATTATGGGGACTCCGTCCTCATCGTACGTGTCAGCGGTCTGGATCTCCACCGCTGACATTTTTCGAATCTCGTTAGGAGAGAGAAGTGAGAATCGAATCTGATCTATGACTTTGCGGCTTTCCTCGGCTAGGGCCACGTCATGCTCTCTCCTGCAACTCTATTCTAGGCGCAATGCCGAGCGCCATCAATTCTTGAGTCAGAAGCTTGAAGGCGTACGAAATTGCTGCGGGAGAGATGACCGCCTTGTCTCCGCAAATGCGGCATGTGTACCTGTTCTGCTTTATGTCGTAGTAGCTCAGGAGTCCGCAGTTCTCGCAGACCAGCACGATTGCCCTATCCGATTCCTCTAGGAGTCGATCTCTCAGCAGAGCGGATGCTCCGTGACCTATGAGGCAGTCCCGCTCCATTTCTCCGAATCTGAGTCCCCCTCCGCGAGCCCTTCCCTCAGTTGGCTGCCTTGTCAGCATCTGGACTTGCCCTCGCGCTCTTGCGTGCATCTTGTCTGCGACCATGTGGTGCAGTTTCTGGTAGTAGACGACACCGACGAAGATCTCTGCTACAAGCTTCTTTCCTGTGATGCCGCTGTACATGACCTCTCTGCCGCCATGTTGGAAGCCAAGTTTGAGGAGAGAATTCCTGACTAGGTCCAGGTTCTCATTCGAGAATGGTGTACCATCCACAGGTGAGCCTCTGAGTGCTGCGACCTTTCCGCCTATCGATTCTGCAAGTTGTCCAATAGTCATTCTCGACGGTATGGCGTGTGGGTTGATCACTATGTCAGGGACTACTCCGTCCTCTGTGAATGGCATGTCCTCGCTAGGTGCGATCAGCCCCACAACACCTTTTTGGCCATGCCTAGAAGCGAACTTGTCTCCGAGCTCGGGAATCCTCAGATCCCTCACCTTTACTTTTACCAGCTGGCTCCCCTCTATGGAGTCAGAGATCGAAACGAAATCGACAACTCCCGACTCGGAAGGCCTCATGCATACCGATGAGTCGCGCCTCGTCGGCCCTCTTACCTCGAACTCTCTATATTCTTCGAGGAATCTCGGCGGGCTTGTTCTTCCTATTAGGACTACGTTTCCTGTTACAGGTGACTCAACCGTGATTATTCCGTCCCCTTCGAGAAGCCTGTAGTATCTGTCGCCTCTGTACCCTCTCACTTCGGGTTCGGGGGTTCCGAACTTGTCTCTGAGCCCTCCGAGGTATTGTCTGCACTGTGCTTCATATACTCTGAAAAATGAGGACCGCCCCAACCCGCGTTCGATTGACGCCTTGTTTATGACGAAGGCGTCCTCCATGTTGTATCCTTGGAATGACATCACTGCCACGATGCAATTCTGACCTGACGGCCTGGTGTCGTAACCGATAATGTCCATGGCTTTTGTCCTTACGAGAGGGCTCTCGGGATAGTGAAGCAAGTGTGATCTTGAGTCTGCTCTGTTGAAGTGGTTGGTTGAAAAGACGCCTAGTGCTTGTTTTGCCATGGCAGACTCGTAAGCGTTCCTGGGGGACTGATTGTGCTCAGAAAACGGTATCACTGACCCGCATATACCTAGGATCGTGTAGGGCGCTATCTCAAGGTGCGTGGTCTTGCTGTTGATCTTGGTCTGGCCCAAGGCTACTAACGCGTTCTCCTCTTCGTCAGCGTCTAGATACTCGACTACGCTCTCTCTGACTAGATCTTCCCATTGAATCTCGTCGCGGTGGAGCCTTTCCACATGCGATTCCGTGAGTCTTGGTTTTCCATTCTCAACGATCACCAGCGGTCGTCTCACTCTGCCCGCATCGCAGTTGACGTGAATCTCTGGTCGTGAGTTCTGTGCTTCTGAGGCGTGGTAGGCGATGTTCACTTCCAGACTGATCTTTCCTTCTCTCCTCAGCCTCCGGACCTCAGACGCCAAACCTTCCGGGTCTCTGCAGTAGCCTGCGATTATGCCGTCGACGAAGACCTTTGCTGAGTTCAACCTGAGCTTCCTGTCTGCTTCGTCGACTGCGACCACGCCCATTCGATGAAGTCTGATGACGAGCTCTCTTGGTTCCACCCCTATGGCCACTGTAGCCTGCAACGCAAGATTCTTGACTAGACCGCAGTTAGATCCTTCAGGAGTCTCGTTGGGGCAGAGCCTTCCCCAATGGGTGGGATGAAGATCTCTTGCCTCGAGGTTAGGCTGGCTTCTACTGAGCGGGGATTGAAGTCTTCTCAAGTGGCTCAGCGTGGAGGTAAAGTTCGTTCTATCGAGTAGTTGAGTGACTCCGACTCTACCTCGAACCCAGTTCCCAGTTGCGATGGCGTGTTGAATTCTTTCAGTGATTATTCCGGGCCTTACAGCGTTAGATATGGAAAGCTCAACATGGCGCCGGATAGTGATTCTCTCAAGTTGGTACTTCAGATCTCTCGTCAGGTTCCGAAAAGCTATCCGAAGAAGATCGGCGAGAAGAGACCCCGCGAGCCTCAGCCTCTTATTGGCGTAATGATCCTTGTCGTCAGGTTGCCGCCTTCCAAGCTTCAGCTCCACCACTCTGCAAATGATCTCAGCTAAGAAGTGGGCCTTCTCCTTTCTGCTTGACGACTTTGTGTCTAGGTGAGGCAAAAAGTTCCGGTCAAGAAGGGACTCAGCCTTCCTGAGACGATATTCCTCGACCTGTCCTGGAGCCAGTCTGTTGCCTATGAACAGCAGGGCGTCCTTTTGAGTCACAACTCCTGTCGCCTTCTCGAATGAGGATTCCAGTTGGTCTTGGATCGCTTTGTCCGGCGAGACTGCCTCGGCGATCTTTGCGTCCTCCTCGAGTCCAAGCGCCTTCATCATGACAACCACAGGCAGATCCGCAGGAACTCCGGGCATGGTGAGGTAGATTGCGCCATCCGTCTTCATTGTGGCTTCAGTTCGAGCCCTGAAGCCGACGGTTGTGGAGAACACTTTCGCCTTGTAGGTCGGTGTGGCGCCTGTCTTCTCGATATCTACAAGTATCCTGTTCGGAGCCAAGTCTTCGAGTGTTACTACGACTCGTTCTGAACCGTTGACGATGAAGTAGCCTCCTGGATCAAGCGGGTCCTCGCCTATGGACTGAATCTCATCAGGAGTCAGCCTTGAAGTGGGGCATATCTTTGACTTCAACATGACGGGAAAGTCACCGATGTAAACCATTTCGGTTTGTCCCTCTCTGTTGCCGACGATCGGGACCATCTCGAGGCGAAGTGGAGAAGAATATGTCAGGTTTCTGATTCTCGCCTCTGTAGGATAGATCCGCCGTTCAGAACCGTCAACTTCAATGACTCTTGGCGAACCTATCTCGATCTTCCCAAGCCTGATCTTGAGCGCGTACTCCTCCGTCTCTATTGGAATCTCTCCGATCTCATCCACGACTGCCTGGAGCCCTCTCTCAATGAAATCATTGTAAGAATCTATGTGCTGTCTCTCGAGGCCTCTCTCTTGGAAGAACTTCCTGAACAAAGACCAAGAATCCTGGTCAGAAAGACTCAAAAAAGATCACCAAAGAATCAGTCTTCAACAACGTAGCGATAGGCGATTGCCTCACCTGCTGTTGGGCTATGCCTGACGATCTTGACCAAATCCCCTGGCTTCGCTCCAATCGCCTGACATCCGGGATCAGAAGCCTTGACATACGGAAACTGGTATGGTCGAACGTGATATCTTCTCAAGATGTCCTCTGCGTCCTTCTTTCTTAGGACCGTGTGTTTTGGAACTAGTTCGTGCTGGAAGATGTTGAACACTTTCTTCTTTTCTTCCTTCACCAATCAGGAGAATCCTCCGAGGTAAAAAATCGCCATATAACTTTTCCACTTGTCCGAAAGGAGATTTACGCTATTAGCAAAAGGACACCATAATAAAGTTTGCTTGTTTCAACAGTC
>CAZGZF010000002.1:0-39252 GCA_964529995.1 uncultured Candidatus Bathyarchaeia archaeon | reverse complement strand
CGATGACGAGTAGAGGTCTTTTGTGGTTCGTGACGTGCGCAGGGTTCAGCACCATGAGAATCACTATTCAACAGCTAAATACACTTGGTAAGAATCAATCGTAGCAGGCGGCTTGATATGGACAGATACGCGAGACCAAGTGCACACGTCTTAGAACAGCTGAAGACGATAGTTGGAACAGAGTATGTCACCAACAGCAAGCCGATTCTGGCCTCATATGTCTCAAAGGGAATAATGGGCCTTGAGTGCACAGTCGCCGACGCTGTAGTTCGCCCCAGAACGGTCGAGGAAGTTCGAGAAGTCCTCAGAGTTGCGAGAAAACACAAGATACCCGTCACCCCTTCTTCAGGAGGATTGAGCGGAGGCTTTGCATGTCCCCTGACTGAGCCCGGAGGCATCCTACTTGACCTATCTCGCATGGACAGAATCTTGGAGGTTGATGCGGATTGCAGATACATGGTGGTTGAGCCGGGAGTGACAAGTGGAGCAGCTTGGAGCTACTTCAGAAGTAATTGCCCTGACCTGGCTCCCCCGGTTCCAGACGGAGCGCCTCCAGCAGCGACCCTTCTCGGAGACGCCATAGAGAGAGGATTCAATCTGGCTACGAACAAGTATGGTCCGCAGGCGGATCTTGTGCTCGGAATGGAGGTTGTGCTATCTACGGGTCAGGTTGTTAGGACAGGGTCATTGGCTTTGCAAGGAGCCAAGCCGTTCTACAAGTGGGGAATCGGCCCAGACCTGGGCGGCCTGTTTCTCGGCGCACAAGGAACCATGGGGATTGTGACAAAATTGGCTATCAAAGTCCTCCGCCATCCGAAACACAAGGACCTCATCGCCTACGGATTTGGTACGGTGGAGGATATGGTTCGAGCCACATTTGTTGTACTCAAGAGGGAAATATGCGTGCTTGTTCAATGTGGAAACTGGTGGCTGGTCCCGACAAGAATGGCCCCCGAGGGGGAAGTGTCCTCAGAGAGAGACTTCTGGAGGAAGACAGGTGTTCCAGAGTGGTTCTCGAATTTTGAGATTTGGGGAGAAGACGAAGAAGATCTCGACCGTCAACGCAGAATAATCCGCACCGCTATGGAACAAGCGAAGACGGAAGGAATCAAATCTGAAGAGTGGAAGCTTCATCCGAGACAGAAGGCAAGCAGACTCACAAAGCCCAACGACATAGCCATTCCATATGCACTGTTCAGGGGGTCTTTCCTGTTCATTACTTGGTATACGCCGTGGACGGATGCAGGTCGGTTCTGCAGAATCGCCGAGGAGAAGATGATTCGATACGGCTTCCCTCCGGTGCTTTGGGTTGCCTCCATCGACAACGGGAGACAAGCCATATGTATGCCAATTGTCTGCTTCGACCCAACCAAGCCCGATGAGCTCGAGAACGTTAGAGACTTCAATGCGGAAACGACTGACATCTTTCTCTCCGAAGGGTGGCTGAACTATAGGCCAGATCCCACAACTCATTCGCCAAAGACCTTTGCCAAGGCGAAGGAATACTTTGATCTGTTGAAGAAGATCAAGAGTGTTCTTGATCCGGACGGAATCATGCATCCCGGACGACTGAATCTACCTTAGGTTGATGATGTTCGTGGAAAGGATCAATGAATACAAGAACTACATCTACAGGTGCATACACTGCAAGGCATGTAGATTCAGCTATTCGGGTGAGCCTGACAGAACTGGGTACGGAAGCTACACTGGAATCCTGACGAACTGTACCGCCGGCAACACATATGGATGGGAGTCACATTATGGGTCTGGAAAGGTCTGGATCGCACGCGCCCTAATTGAAGGTACACTCCAACCAAGTGCCGAAATGGCCGACATCTTGCTGCGATGCCCTACATGCGGAAACTGTCAAACTCAATGCGAGAACAACATTCCAATAACAGAAATTATCGAGGCCTTGAGAGCCACATGTGTCGACGCTGGGATCCCAGCTCAGGAGAAGCACAGGACTTTTCTTGGGTCCATAAAGGCGAACAACAATCCGTACCAAGAGAAGCACGAGAAGCGGACAAGTTGGCTACAGTACCCAAGGGAGCAGCGACAGGGCCTTGTCTACTTCGTTGGGTGCACAGCAGCATACAGGCAGAATGAAGTGGCACTGGCCACAACAAGGCTCCTGGAAAAACTCGGGCTCAGCCATAGCGTTCTGTCTGACGAAGTGTGCTGCGGCTCGCCTGCGCTCAGGATCGGCCATATCTCAACTGTCAAGCAGCTCATGAAGGAGAACCTTAGAGTGCTGCGGAATGTAGAAGCAAAGCAAGTCCTATTCAGCTGCGCTGGCTGCTACCGAACCTTCAAGGTGGACTACCCTAAGTACGCTGGAAACCTGCCGTTCAATGTAGTACACGCAGTCGAATTCTTCTCTGATCTCTTGGACAGAAAAGCCCTGATGCCGAACAAGAGGGTCGATCAGAGGGTCACTTGGCATGACCCCTGCCACCTTGGACGACACATTACTAGTCACTTTAAGGGCAGAGCCTCCATCGAGACGAGCGAGATCAGGCAGTTCAGGCAGGATTGGTATGAGAAGCCAAGACGACTCTTGACATCAATTCCTGGAGTAGAACTTGTGGAGATGTACAGGAACAGAGAGGATGCTTGGTGTTGCGGTGCGGGGGGAGGAGTACGGTCAGCCTTTCCGGACTTGGCATCACGGACTGCACAGGAAAGAATCAGAGAAGCCGAAGGGACAGGCGCAGAGTCCTTGGTCACGGCATGCCCATTCTGCCTGACAAACCTGTCGGACGCGGCAAGAGAGCTATCGTCGCGAATGGCTGTGTTGGACCTATTCCAACTGCTTGAAAGATCGATCTAGGAGACTGATCTAGGCGAAAACGTCGCCCATTATTGGCGCGGCCAACTACTGCGTTCCGCGAGTAGAGTCTGTGGTCTCACCGTGCTTTGCACTGCAGAGAAGCTTCGCTTATGGCTTTGGCATTGACCAAGAAACCGCTAGGCAGTTCTTACCATTGCACAGGCTAGGTCCGAAGCTGCACGCTTCGGGTCACGAGCCCTGACAACCCCGCTTGAGACTAAGATGCCCTGCGTCCCAAGCTCTAACGCTGATGATGCGTCCCGAGCGTCCGTGATTCCGGCTCCACACAGAATGATGACATTCTGGCTTGCAGCTCTGATCAGCGCAACAGTGTCAGTCACAACCTCAGGTTTCGCCTTCGAAACCGCCACGCCCGTACCTATCAATTCTGGCGGTTCTACTGCTACCATGTCAGGTCCCAGAGCTGCGCACGCCGCGCTGACAGCAGCGTTGTTGGCACAGACAACCGAGGCTAGGCACGTATCCCTCGCTCTACGTATCGATTCTTCGACCGCCGCTAGCCTTAGTCTCCTCTCCGAGTGGTTTAACAACGTCCCGCGGCCACCGGCTTCCCTTACTGCCTCAGCGGAGACGTAACCTGTGTACGCACCTTGCGGCTGAGGATCTATGTGCTGAGCAAATACAGGGATATCCACGTGCTCAGCGATTCTAAAGATGTCAATTATCTGTGCAGCAGCGACTACTTCGATCCCAGTCTCTTTCTGAACATCATCCAGAATTCTTGAAAGGTCCAGCGCCCTGCTGCCAGTTGCCTCAGGGTATGTTTTGAAATTCACAATCATTATTGGCTTTCGATTCTGATCCAACTGCCGTCAGCTTTGTTCTCTAGAGCGAACTGGATATTTATGGTCGATCCTTCCTTCTCAGATGGCTCTTTCACAATGCAACAACAATTGGTCCATTTTGGCAGGTGGCGTGTCTCTTCGGAGCCAAGGGTAGTACTTCAATCGGGTCTTATGCACACACTCTCACCAGCAGCACGAGGCGACAGTGTGTGGCGTAGGTGAGACGAAACGAGTAAATACCGATGCGAGCAAGTGCGATTATGGTGTTTAATGTGAGTAGTGGACAGAAGACCACGATTTCCGTTATCAAGGCAGATGTGGGATCTGTAGCAGGCCACCATGTGGTACACCCGGAACAAATACGTTCTGCGACGTCATTCCTGGAAGATGCCAAGAAGGCTGGGACCATCATCGACTACTATGTCTTCAACTGTGGCGACGACCTTGAGTTGCTGATGACTCATCGTCACGGAGAGAACAGCAGCAAGATCCACGGACTTGCTTGGACGATATTCAAGGAAATAACCGAAAAGACGTCTAAGCCGATGAAGCTCTATGGAGCAGGTCAGGACCTGCTGTCTGACACGTTCAGTGGAAACGTGAAGGGAATGGGGCCTGGTGTAGCTGAGATGGAAGTTGAAGAGAGGAGAAGTGAGCCTGTCGTTGTCTTCGCGGCAGACAAGACGGAGCCGGGAGCTTTCAACTATCTTCTATTCAAAATGTTCGCGGATCCACACAATACTGCAGGCCTAGTCATAGATCCGTCCATGCATGGAGGCTTCACGTTTCGAGTTATGGACGTAATGGAAAGTAAGGTCGTTGACATTGCTTGCCCGGGGGAGATGTACGACCTAATCGCACTTATTGGAACGACAGGACGATACATAATCGAGAGAGTATTCAGAACCTCGGATGGCCTTCTTGCAGCTGTCTCAAGCACGACTAGACTCAGCCTGATCGCAGGACGATATGTCGGGAAGGACGATCCAGTCATGATAGTTCGGACACAACACGGTCTTCCAGCTACTGGCGAGGTCCTTGCACCTTTTGGATTTCCTCACCTCGTAGCCGGTTTCATGAGGGGTTCACACTATGGACCTCTCATGCCAGTGGGTCTGAGGAATGCTAAGTGCACACTGTTCGACGGGCCTCCGAGGATTGTCGCTTTGGGCTACAATATTTGCGACGGACATCTCGTGGGTCTTGGGGGAAATGAGCCGGCAGACCTCTTTGACGACCCAGCGTTCGACCGATCGAGAGCAATCGCCAATGAAGTGACTGACTACATCCGAAGGCACGGAGAGTTCATGCCAGCAAGACTCGGCCCTGAAGAGATGGAGTATACGACTCTTCCACAGGTGCTTGAGAAACTGAAGCTGAGATTTCGAAAAGCATGAGAACCTGCTAGCTCGCAATCCGTATCACGTTCTCTCTTCACCGGACTGTCTCCTGTCAAAATCTATATTCGGAACTCCCCGTATCGCTACGCTAGAGGCTTGCGATTGGCAAGAAGAATAGTGATTGTAGGGGCCGGTGCTGCGGGAACAACGGCTGCAATCCAAGCGAGAAAGATAGATCGATCGTCACAGGTATTTCTGGTCACGAGAGAAAGTGAGCCGGAATATTCACGCTGCGGGTTACCTTACGCGTTCTCTGGCATCGTTCCGAGCTTGGAGGCCCTAATTTCACATCCTCCAAGCTTCTATGAATCTGTCAACAAGATAAAGCTCGTGCTAGGAACCGAATGCATGAAAATCTGGCCTGATAAAAAGACCGTCGAAGTAGCAGATACACAGACTGGGAATAGGAAAGCGCTCGTCTACGACGCGCTTGTGATAGCAACGGGAGCTGTCCCGACGGTTCCTTCAATAAAAGGAATAGAAGCAAGCGGTGTCTTTGTCGTTCGAACCCTAAGCGACATTCAAAACCTCAGACAATACTTAGAATCGCGTGGGAGAACAGTCGTCATCATAGGTGCTGGACTCGTTGGCATGGAGATGGCAGAGGCCCTGAGAGAGAAAGGCCACCGAGTGAACATCGTTGAGGTCCTTCCAGAGGTCCTTCCCGCTGTGCTTGATCCCGACATGGCCTCCATCGTAAGGGAGAGAGCTGAACATGACGGAGTGCAGATTCTGAGAAGCGCAACTGCCGACGAGATCGTTAGTGACCAAGGGGTGAAGGCCATAGTTGTGAAGAACGAGGCGCTGAGAGCAGACGCGGTTATAGTCGCAACAAGAGTCAAACCCGATGTGAAGCTGGCTGAAGAGGCAGGAGTCCAGATTGGGGATGCCGGAGGAATACTCGTAGACGATCGCATGTTGACGAACCTGAGCGACATATACGCGGCCGGAGACTGCGTGGAAACCTTGTGCTCCATCACAGGCAGAAGACTGCTCATACAACTGGCGACCACAGCTGTTAGACAAGGTCTGGTAGCCGGGGCCAATGCTGCTGGTGGTTCCGAGACATATCTTCCATCAGCAGGGGTGGCGACTACAAAGCTGTTCGGGCTGGAGGTGGCGTGGGCAGGGCTTACCACGGAGACAGCCAGAATGCTGGGGCTATCACCAGTTTCGGCAAGAGTAACCGCCTCAACGAGACTGCCGTACATGCCTGATGCAAAAGAGGTCACCGTGAAGCTATTGTGCAATCCGGAAGACAGGCAGCTGATCGGCGCCCAGATAGTCGGAGAAGAACACGCCTCGTGGAGAGCCAACCTTGCGTCACAGGCGATGCAGATGAAACTTACGGTCAGGGAATTCAGGAGGATAGAGACCTGCTATGCTCCTCCGTTGGCGCCAGTCTGGGATCCTCTCATTCTTGCCGCGAGTGCTTTGGAACGGAAGCTTGAAGGGCTCGGTGTGCCAACGTGAACTCTGGAATGAGTTAGCAATGCCTTCGAGAGTCTTAGTCTGCGATCCTGTGGAGCCTGAGGGATTAGAGGTCCTTCGGAAGGAAGGATTTCGAGTTGACGAGAGGCCAGCGATTACGAGTCAGGAGCTGCTGAGCATTATCGGAGAATATGACGTTGTAATGGTTCGTAGCAGGACAAAGATTACTCGAGATGTCATAAGTGCAGGCAAGAGATTGAAGGCTGTCGTCAGGGCTGGTGCGGGTCTTGACAATGTGGATGCTGACTTTGCAAGACAGGCCGGCATACAGGTCATGTCTACGCCGGCTGCTTTGACTGTGAGCGTTGCCGAACTGACAGTGGCCTTGATGCTCGATGTCCTTCGACGAGTAAGCTTCGCTGATCGCAATATGAAAGAGGGCAAATGGATCAAGTCTCGCCTGGTCGGTCGGGAACTGAGAGGGAAGGCTGTGGGGGTAATCGGAGCAGGAGGTAGAATCGGAAGTGAAGTGACAAGAATCTTGAGGAAGGGCTTCGAAGCCAGCGTCATCGGCTACGATGTTGTGGACATCAAGAATCGCACATCAGAAATGGGCATAGAGGTTGCAACAGAGCTTGACGACCTTCTGGTTCGTTCCGACATTGTCACCATTCACGTGCCCTACTCCGAGGCGACATATCACCTGCTCGACGAGAAGAGAATCTTTAGAATGAAGAGAGGCAGCATTCTCATCAACACGTCGAGAGGAGAGATTGTGAACGGACGTGCCCTCCTCAAAGCACTCAAGGTCAAACATCTTTCGGGGGTTGGACTCGATGTTTTCCAGAACGAGCCTCCGACGGAAGAGTGGGAGAAGGAGATCGTTTCTCAGCCAGACGGCGTCACTGTGTGCACGTGCCACATAGGCGCACAAACAGTCGAAGCCCAGAAAGCGGCCAGCGTGATGGCGTCTGAAGCGCTCATCAAGCTTTTGAGGTGACTAGCCAGCACCTCGCTGCAAGAAAGATGCTCAGGATGAGGGAAGGCAATGAGAGGTTCGATTCGAGAGATAACAAGCGAACGTATCAGCGAGCAGACCGAGGAGGCTATTGCGGATCTTTTGAAGATGAAGATGATCACATGTGCAAAGGCGCTCGTAAAAGTCATTCGGTCGCTCGAACTTGAATACGGTCAGGGCGCCGTTGAAGTTGCGAAGAAGGCAGTTCTGGCACGAGAGCCAAGACCCGCTTCGGAACTCGGAACACCTGAAGGCGACTTGCGTATTTTCTGCGGGCAGCTTGAGGCGGGATGCATAGGATCTCATGTGTGGGAGCGTGTGGTGGACAAGCCTGATCAGGTCGGATACAGGTTTCGTCGTTGTCTGTGGGCCGAGATTTTCAACGAGCTACACGCACAAGATATTGGAAGATGGCTCTGCGAGGGAGATGAGCCCAGCGTCAGATCCTTCAATCCTAGGCTTGGCCTCTCACTGACCAAAACCTTGATGAACGGAGACAGCCAGTGTAACCACGTCTTTTTTGTGAAGGGTTGATTGGGCGATGTCCAATCACAGCCGAAAAAGAGCACTTTGGCAGAGCTTGAACGCAGTGCTAGCTACCCATTTGTCCTCCACGACTGAGTTAGCCCCGTCAGGAAATCGCCAAACTCTTTTAGGTTCTTTGGTCTATCTATCGGGAAGGTGGTTACAATGAGCTTGATCTCGCTTGGGGATTTCCAAAGGTTGGACCTCAGGACTGGGAAAGTCGTGAAAGTGGAGAGAATTCCTGAAAAGAGGAAGATCTACAGGCTTCAGATAGATGTCGGCGACCAGCAGATTCAAACAATAGCGGGAGGAGCAGAGTACTATTCGCCCGAGTACTTTCAAGGAAGAACGGTTGTTGTGTTGCTGAACCTTCAACCGAAGATGATAGCCGGCGTCGAGTCGAAAGGAATGTTGCTCGCGGCTGATCTGCAGGGAAGACCGATCTGGCTGACTGTTGAAGGTGACGTCCCAGCTGGGACGAAGGTACGGTAAGAAGCACCCAAGAGCGCAACGCAGTTCAAAGGGATTATATAGCCATCTCAAGTCAGCTTGCAGATCTCGGAGAAGGGCAATAGATCAGAGGACTGCCAGATGAACAGAACGCTAATTGTTGCGTCGTTCATCGCAATCATCCTGTTCGGAAATGTGATGACAACATCTGCGTCAAGCTTCTCCGCCACAATCGAGCCAGATCGTGTTCATGTCAAGGCATCGTCAAGCCTAACCCAGAACATCACAAGCCTATTTGAGAAGAAAATCACCGTTTCTGGAGATTCGTTGGCCAATGCTGCGAGAGCTCTTGAGAGACACGTCAAGACCAGAATTCCCGAGGCGTCGGTGAAGAGCCTTTCTGTCCTCTGCACATTCACGAACAACACGATCAGCCTTTCCGTAGAGTTCGATATCGTGGGGGTCGTCTCAAAGCGGGAAGAAGTCATCACTGCAAATCTGACTTGGAGAGCGTTCAACGTCACGGATGATCTCTCGGCGGAGGGTGCAAACTACAATCTGGTGGGAAAGGCTTACTTTCGTGACGCCATCTCTCGCTACGAGAACATGACCGCCACTCGTTTCTACGACAACCGGACCACCCCAATAACCCCTTATAGGGCAAGGGACATTGCTGGCAACATCACTATGCTTCAGTTCAAACCTATCGAGACACCTCTTCCCAAGTGGGAGATGGCCTACAACATGGCTAGAGGAGAAACGAGTTACAGGGTCAAGCTGGGTCACACCGTTGACCTCGTCGCCAGAAGGGAACTCAATACGTCAATCACAGAGTTCGGAGTGTGGATGGACCTCACAGGGGAAATAGTTGCTTCGGGATACGCCAGACCCAAAGGAGAAGCGCTCGTATCTGAGGCTGGGATCGGAATCGCTCAGTTCCTCATGCTTGTAGCGGTTGCGGTACCTCTTGCTGTCGCAGCCGCGCTCCATATGATTGAGAAGAAGGGCGACAAACGCTAGTGCTGAACCCAAACATGAACATCCCACATCCCCCCAGACGGCTCAAGGCCTAACGTTTCCTTGCGGAAAGAGCCTTCCATGTTAAGAATTCTCGTTTCGTTCGACCTCGACCAAGAGTATGTCGATCGCATTCGTACATGCATGCCCGGCATTGACATCCAGAAGGGCACAGATCCAAGCGCCTTGGTCTTGGCTACGGCTGACGCAGAAGTTCTGCTGGCGGGCAGGTTTACGAAGGATATGTTTGCGGCTGCTAAGAAGCTGAAGTGGGTCCAGGCTGTAGCGGCAGGAGTTGACAGATTCCTTTTCCCTGAGTTCGTTTCGTCGGAAGTCATGCTTACGAACGCAAGGGGCATCCATTTTGCTCAGGTTTCTGACCATGCCCTTGCCCTAATCTTGGCCTTCAGCAGACGGCTGAACACGTTTATGAGATATCAGCTGGAGAGAAGGTGGGCTAAGCTTGAGTGCGACGAACTTCAGCGGAAGGTCATTGGAATCGTGGGCCTCGGAGTCATTGGGAGGGAGATAGCTCGGAAAGCAAAATGTTTCGGCATGAAGGTCCTGGCCGTTGACAAGGATACGACTGCCCTACCCAGCTACGTAGACGAGGTATTTGCTCCGTCAGCACTCCGGACCTTGCTGGAAAGGTCAGAGTTTGTTGTTCTCTCGGTGCCTTTGACCCGAGAGACCGAGGGCATGATCGGAGAGCAAGAACTCTCAACAATGAGGCGTGACGCCGTTCTCGTCAATGTGAGCCGTGGCAGAATTGTTCGACAGCACGAACTTGTTGGCGCCCTTAAGGACGGCACAATAGCAGGCGCCGGTCTCGACGTGTTCGAAGAGGAACCTCTTCCTCCAGACTGTGAACTATGGCGTATGGAGAACGTGATTATTACACCGCATGTGGCTGGCTCAACACCAGACTATTGGACTAGGATATGCGATGTTTTCTGTGAGAACCTGCGGCGCTACACGTCGGGCCAACGTCTGGTGAATCTCGTTGACAAGAAATTGGGCTACTAGTATTGAATCCTGATAGAACGCTTTGATTAGTTCATTTCCGCGATAGTCGAGAAAGAATCTTCTCCATTACTTTCGTTTCTCTCTCTTGCTTATATTAACGAGGGCCATCTCGTTCATGAAATGGCGCTGTCAAATTCGTTTGTGTGGAAGAGGAAGTGGCAGAGTACATAGAGGTAGCCATTTCAAGGATCAAGGATTCTGTGTTTATCGACGAGTCCAAGCTTGACTTTGACTATATGCCATCCAGGTTACCACATAGAGATGCTCAGCTCAAGCGCCTAGCACAGGCATTTCATCTCTTGCTAGACAATCCAGGTAGAGCCAGCCCTAGGGCGCTGATCTTTGGGGGAGTCGGTGTAGGTAAGACTGTTCTGGCGAAGTATTTTGGCGAGAACCTCGTTAAGGTTGCAAAAAGCCGAGAGATCAATCTAGTTTATGTTTACTTGAACTGTCGAACAGTTGAGAGCAGATGGTCTTTGGTATTGAATTTGGCTATGAAGATAAACCCACGCGAGCTCGCAGTAAGGGGATACAGTCCAAGCCAGATGCTCCGAGGAATCTATGACTATTTGAACGATAACGACCTCTACTTGCTTCTAGCATTGGATGAGGTTGACTTCTTCATAAGGAGAACCGGCGAGAACGTGATCTATGACTTCACAAGACTAAGTGAAGAACTCGCTAACTTCCCAAGGAGAATAGCAGCGATCTTCGTTGCCCGAAACCATGGCATATACGAACTCCCCCAACTCGATCCCAGCACGGTGAGCACCCTTTTCGGCGCGAATACGATTGAGCTTCCTCCCTATCAGACCTCAGAGCTGAAGAGTATCTTAATTCAGAGGACGATTGAAGCTTTCAAACCACACACAGTATCCGAGGAAGTCATCGATTTCATAGCCGATATCGCCGGGGAGCAAGGAGATGCCAGATACGCGATTGAGATTCTAGCTTTCGCAGGGAGATACGCCGATCTTGAAGACGCCAAGAGAGTTACTCCAGAACATGTCAGAAAAGCACGGTCGAAGATACATCCACGAATCAGACGAGACGATCTGATCCCCCTCTCTACTCAAGAGAAAGCGATACTCCTCGCCGTGGCACGAGGGTTGAAACCTGATGAAGCGTATGTAGATCTCAAGAATGTTAGGCAGGCCTATCAGATATGTTGTGAAGAATACGATCTGACAAAGATTGGGATCGCCCAGTTGCAGGGGGTCTTAACAGAACTCTCCAAAACTGGATTCATCAACATGAAGCGTCTTGAAGGAAGACTTCTGATAAGCCTTCCGGAGATTCCGGTCGAAATCCTCCAGACAGAGTTGGAGAACATGATCAGAAATGAGAGAAACAGTAAACCTCAAAATAAGAAATGACAGCCGCGCCCTTGAGATGGAGAAACTTCTGGGATCGAAGGCAAGACTCAGAATTCTAAGACTTTTCGCCAAGCATCCTGACCACGCCTTCACACAGTACAGAATATGTCAAGTGACAGGTTTGAAGCGCCAAGTCGCATCAAAGCACGTGAGAAAACTGCTTGAGCGAGGCCTGATTATATCCAGAGGAGGCGCGATAGTAAGATACTACTTCAACACCAATTACGATCAAGCAGATGCACTTCGAGAGTTCTTCTCAAAAATCTCTCTTACGTAATATGAACAACGCCTCGCGCCGAGCCTCGAAAGGATCCGACCCGTCAGGCGTTGTATAACCACGAAAGGCTCTTCTCGTCCGCCCATGATGGTTGGATAGCAAAGGATGTTTTTCAAAGGCGATGGCGCCAGTGCACATAAGGACCGGTTCAAGTTCATGTTCTCTGCGAGACAACCAACGAAGATAGAGACAGGCGTAGTTCTCAGAGATGGCAGAGAACAAGACGAAACCGAGATGGGTGCCTCAGCTACCCCAGGATTGAGCTCATTCTTGGTTTATCATTGATCTATGGCAATCGTCACAGGCACCCGACGACATCTAAGTCGAGATGAACTACTAAACGTATCTGCAAGTGTCAACGTGTATCGGACTCGAGGGGAGTAGAATGCTGAAACCCCGCCCCGGAAGCCGCCTTGTCGATGCGGAAGCCCCATTTCATCTCGTTTTTTGCCTTATGATTTCCTCGAACTGTCTCTTGTCGATAGATCCCATACTGTAGAGGGTGTTCGCGATCTCCGTTACTTTGAGAAAGGCGTGAAGCTTTACACCGGCCGCTTCTAGCGCCTCCGATCCTCCTTCTTCCCGGTCAATCAGGACCAGTGCATCGTCGACCACGCCGCTTTCGCATCTTACTGCGTCAATCGCCTCAAGCGTGCTCTTCCCTGTTGTGATCAGGTCGTCCACTATTAGGACTCTTTCGCCTGGCGACAGTAATCCCTCGACTCTTCGTTCTCTGCCATGGGTCTTTGCTTCCTTTCTCACATATACGAAGGGCTTCTTCATCCTAAAGGCTAGGACTGCTCCGTAAGGGATTCCTGCGGTCGGAAGCCCGGAAATCCTGTCAAACTTGCCGATTCCGATCTCAATCCTAGCAGTTTCCTCATAGACACCTGTAACGATGTCGAAGGCCTCGGGAAAGCTCGGTAGAATTCTCAGGTCTATGTAGTAGGGGCTCACTTTTCCGCTAGTGAGCGTGAATGTCCCAAACCTCAGGGCGCCTGTCCTCACGAGGATCTGGCAGATATCCTCTTTCGATTTCCTCCGGTTCACATGCTACACCTATACCTTTTCTGCCGGATACACGAGGGTTTCTCCCTGCTTGACTATACAAGACTTTATCTTCGGAGCAATCTTCGCGAGTATAGTCACGAATTCCTTCTCCGCCTTGCCATGATACGGAACGGCCAGGTTCGGTTTGACGAGGTTAGCAATCTCAGCGCCAGTTCTTGGACTCGCGCTAGGAGCGATGCCTATCGTGCACATGCATACATCCACATCATGCTTCTTACCTATGTCGGCCATCTCCTTGAACGGTAGACTGTCGCTCGTATGATACAGCGTGACCCCATCTTCGCTGGTTATGAGGTAGGTCAATGGCGCCTCTGCTGGATGCGAACTCTTTTCGGCATGTATCGTTGCGTCCTTGATCTGGAACTCGTCTTTGACATTCGCTGCAGAGAGCTTGCCTGATGGAATGGCGGCGCTCAGCCGGTCGTACGACGCTTTGTCACATATTACTTGGCAATTGGTCTTGGATTGAAGGTCGATGACTGTTCCTTCGTCAAGATGATCAAAGTGTTCATGCGTTACCAGAATCGCATCGATCTCGGTGAGAATTGACTCGTCGACTTCAACTGGGTCAATCACAACACCCATGTGGCGGGATTTCAACTGTATTCCGGAATACCTATTGAACCACGTAATGGCAATCTGTCCCCTACTTAGGGAATCTCTACTGACTGCCATCGAGACACCGTTCATAGGGGTTTCGATGATGGTCTTTAACGTTTTTGGTCGAAGCTAATATCTGAAATCAGCGTTTCCCCATGTGTGTATATCCCAAGCTGACTCGACAGAGGCAGGTTTGGACCCATGGTGGAGATATGGCTTCCATACGGAAGGACAGAAGCTTCAGTCAGGATCCCAGAGGAAAACTTTCAGGGAGTGATTGAACCCAGAGATGATGCCCCAGTAGAAGATCCGGCACGGGAAATTATCCGAGCACTCGAGAAACCCATAGGTGTAGGGTCTTTGGGCTCAGCTGCTTCAAGGGGAGAGAAGGTTGCGATCGTCATAAATGACGCAACTAGGCCAACACCGACTCATCTGCTACTACCTCCACTTCTCGATAGACTGACAGACGCGGGAGTCAAAATCGAAGACGTGACCGTCATTATTGGCACGGGCGCACACAGGCCCGCAACAGATGAAGAAATAGCTAGGCTTGTTGGCATAAGCTATGCCCGCCGTGTGAAAGTTATCAGTCACGAGTGCAAATCCGATCACTTGACCTACATAGGCGACACCAGCCGCGGAACCGAAGTCTACGTCAACAAGACATTCACAGAAGCTGATGTCAGAATCCTTACAGGCAATGTTGAGCTGCACTACTTCGCAGGGTATGGAGGAGGACGTAAGAGTGTGCTTCCAGCTATATCTGGATCTCAAAGTATCCTGCATAATCACGCTTTGTTGTTGCATCCAAAGGCCCTTCCGGGGCTCCTGAAGGGGAATCCTGTGAGCGAAGACATGACAGAGGCGGCGAGGATGGCTAGAGTGGATTTCATCTTGAACGTTGTTCTCAACAGAAGGGATGAACTCGTAGGAGCGTTCTCAGGAAGCCTCGACGACGCCTTCATGACCGGAGTCAAGCTGGTGGACAAGATGTGCAAGGTTCCTTGTGAAGCAAGAGCTGACATCGCAGTTGTGAGCCCGGGAGGAAGACCGAGAGACATTGACTTGTACCAGGCGATCAAAGCGGTTCATCAAACGCTGCACATCGTGAACGAAGGCGGTGCAATAGTTCTCGTCGCTGAATGTCCGGAGGGGCATGGCAACGAAATTTTCTATAGTTGGATGAGCAAGTTTGACAAATCACGACAAGTTGAACAGGAGATCAAGAAGAAGTTCGCCGTCGGAGGACACAAGGCATATTATCTGATGAAGGCGTCTGAAAAAGTGAAAATCTATCTCCTATCAACTATTCCGGATTACTACGTTTCAAACATCTTCAAACTGCGTCCGTCCGTGACGGCCAATGCCGCGCTTCAAACAGCCCTCAGAACAGTTGGAAAAGACTCGAAAGTCGTCGTTGTCCCGCATGGAGCCACGACACTTCCTCAGCTCCCCGAAGGCCTTCATTCCCCCAAGGAGTCTCCCTGAAGCTCCCGTCGAGCTCAAAAAAGTCAAAGCAAAAAGGGGCGAAATCTCTGTCGACGACAGCCAAAAATAGCCTGATACGGAAGCAGTAGTGTATGCCTCAATGCCCGGGTGAGTAGCCTCTATTTTAGTTCACAGGGGAGAACAGGTAGATATTGGGCAGGCGTTGCTAATATCAGAAGCTATGAAGATGGAAAACGAAATTACAGCACCTAGGGCGGGAACGGCAAAGCAGATTCATATCTCGAAAGGCGCCGACGGCAACAAGATCAACCCGCTCATCAGATTGGCCTAGAATATTCGCGACGCCTTGTATTCCTCAAACGTATGCCTGAGAACGCCGCATATGTCTCGCAGAGCGGTCTTTGCGCTCACAGCACGCAGAAGAAGTTGCATCGGACTATCATCGTTGCTTGCTGAAGACCTGACCTAATCGAGAGCAATCACAATCAGAGGGTTATCCCAAACCTAGGGTCTCTAAAGTCCCGCAGTCTGTCCTCGTCCGCGCTTACCGTCGGTACGCACAATCATTACTGGTTCAAGACGTGCCGTTTCGCATGGAACCACGTCTCGTCGAATAAGCGTTGTCAGTCTTTGCCAAACTCACCGGGCACATACTCACGCCAATATTAGAGCCTGACGAAAAGAAGGATTATCATTACGACGACAATCACGTACAGAAGTCTCCTTGATGTGGATATAGGCGACCAATCATCGAGAGGTGTCACCCCCGATAGCCCTCTTCTGGCAAACATCATTATCGAAAGAAGGAGAGCGAATAACCAGAACCCTGATATGACCATCACCGCCAATCCAAGATAGCTTGTAATTCTGTGCCCCCTCGACCCGAACAGCGCTCTGGATAGATGCCCACCATCGAGCTGCCAGATGGGCAACAGGTTCAGATAGCTGATCAGACTGCCCACCCAGGCAGCAAACTCGATCTGTGTGAAGAAAAGTGCGAACCCCGATGGATGGGGCCTGACGACCGGAATGAGTAGGTCGAACAGGAGAGGATATTCAGGCCAAGACGCTGACTGCGCAAGTTTCAGCTTGTTCCATAATATCGCCTGCCCTATCGGAACCAGATAGGCGGCCTGGACGCTCAGGATTGTCACTATCAGCAGGGCCACGAAAGCCACCAGAGGCCCACTGAACCCAAGGTCGAACAGTGCGTCCCTGTTGCGAGGAGGGCTCTTGAGCGAGATCACTGCGCCAAAGGTGCCGGTCGGCGGGATGCCTGGGATGAAGTATGGCATCGTGGAATCCATGTTGTGAACTTCACATGCGATCTTGTGTCCTAACTCATGTAGCCCGACTACCCCCAGAAGTGATAGGACGAAGAGGCCTACCTGAAGATAGGCGTTGGCTTCAGGCATAAGCACTTCTCTCTGCACCACCGACCCCTCCCAGAGCACAAGTCCCGTGGCGAAGACTGTTCCAATCGTGGCCGCAAAGAGACCCACGTTTAGCAGTGGCCTCGTTGGTCTTGGCGTGGGTTTGGGGTACACCCTTATCAGAAGGTCATCTCCTTCCAACCGGAGCGTCGGAACCAGGCCCCTGTCAGACAACTCATCAACTAGGCCTTCAAACTTCTTCTTGGCAGGTTCATGAACTATCCCAAACGTGGGAACATTCTGAGGATCCTGATACGCATCGGTGATCGTGAACCTCGACGATACGGAGGCCTTGGCTTCAGCGAAGGGAACGGTTTTGTTTTCTGTGCTATCGAGCGGCTGTGACATTTACGGACCCTTGATTGCTTCACGTATCGAGCGATAGAACATCATATAAATCCATTGCAGACAACTTTGAAAACGGGCAACCAGGTTTTACTGAGCTTCGACAAGATCTTATACCTCATCCTCAACACAAGAGGCTGACCGAACCTTGGATGCAGTGCAAGCTATCAGAATTCGAAGGTTCGAATCGGGAGACTTGGAAAGTGTAATGGAAATAAACAGAACCTGCTTGCCGGAAAACTATACGTCAACTTTTTTTCTGGACATCCATGCAAAACATCCAGAGGGATTTCTTGTTGCATTGAATGACAATCGAATAGTTGGATACATCATGTGTAGACTGGAGCGAGGCTTCTCGGAGGCAAGCAGGTTCCACTTTGCTAGAAAGGGACACGTAGTATCGGTCGCAGTCCTTCCTGAACACAGAAGGAGAGGTGTAGCTAGCGAACTTGTGGAAGAAGCCACACAGAGCTTTATCGAGAAGAATGCTGAGGAATGTTTTCTAGAGGTCAGAATGTCAAATAGGCCAGCCATAGAACTGTACAAGAAGCTTGGATTCCAAGAGACAAGACAAATACCGTTCTACTACCAGAACGGTGAAAGCGCCATAGTGATGAGCAAGGCACTTAGGTAACTGAGTCTCTGGGGCGAGACAGCTCAACCGCTCAAGCTCGCGGCCCCCCTTAAGCATGTGCTTGGTTTGAAACCGACGTATGGTCGAGCAATATCTCCTCGGACGAAAACTGTGCTCAGAGAATATTCATGGTCTCAAGCAATTCAAACACCGTGCAGAAATTATGGCTTCTGAGAAGGTGTTCGAACGCACGGTGGCAGGAGAAATCGTAGGGCAAGATTCCCAGTCGTGACGGCCCCCATTTCAGCAATGAGCTGATGTGTCCTTCATATAGTTGCCAAGGATGAAGAGAAAGTATTGCAGGGAAGCCTTTCTTGTTCGATTTCTTGATAAAGTAGCTTACCAAGCTCGGGCTTATCGATGAAAGAAGTGCTATGAAATAGCCTGACCCAAACGGTATCTCACAATTTCGAAGCAATGCAAAGGAGAGAGGCCTAGGAAGAGTCAGGTGTGAACCCGAACGCGGTCCATAGGTTGAGATGGGCACTTCGATGACACCTGACACCAGTCTAGAGTCCCTGAAGGGGCCATAGCTTGAGCTGTCGTAAACGAACCCGTGGTTCGCCAATTCTGCAGCGCACTCACGGCTGACGGACGCTCTGGGTGCCCGGAAGCCTTTAGGCCTGAAGGTCAGAAGAAATTTGCCGGATTTCTGAAGCTCCTTTCTCAAAGAAACGCGAGTATCGATTGGAAAATGTGTGTGGGAATGGTGAGCCACCTCGTGACCCATCTCCTTTATCTCTTGAACAAGAGCAGGGTACCACTCGTATACTTCGCCCACAACGAAGAAGGTCACTGCATGCCCATGTCGCCTGATAGCCTGCAGCATCTTCCTAGTGGAAGAAAGAAGAAAATCTGAGTCAAGAGCTCTCCTGTTCTTCTCAACGTCGACTACTCTCCTTCCCGCTTCAGACAGATATCTCCTCTCGGTCAGGTATCTATGTGAGATCGATTCCAGATCAATTGTCAGGCAGTTTCTCAACTGAATCAGAGAAAGATGTTACACATCTTCATCTTAAGACTTTGAACTTCGGAATCTTCCCTGACGATGTCTGAGCCTCACTAATCTTGTACATCTCCGACCGAAAATCTAAAGGCTGAAAAGCGCCATAGCAGAGGTCGCGCCTCAAGAGTGGCCACAGGTTACGCTAAGGCCTATTGGCCTTCGAATCGAAATGCCAACCTGTGGAGCTCAAACGCACGGGAACGCCCAGCATGCCCGGACATAGATGCATACCGCCAGATCAGCTAGTCGTGTCTGTGGTTCTTCCAACGATGAACGAAGAACAAAACGCCGAAACGCTCTGTAAGTGGCTCGAAACGCTGAGACAGCATTACTCTCAGCTGGCTGAAGCGATATTCGTTCTTAACAACACGATTGATCGCACAGAGGAAGTCCTGAATAATATCTCGAAGCGGCCTGGCTGCGAGTTCATCAAAATTTGCCACTCCGGCGGAGCCCGCGGAAGCGCAATACGGAGAGGAGTAGAGATAGCGCGAGGCAATGTGGTCGTGGTCATAGACTCCGATGGTCAGTATGACCCGAGAGAGATACCTAAGCTCGTTCAAGTCATAGCAAATCAAGGGTACTATGTCTCCGTAGGAAGGAATCACGGATCAGAGAACTTCTCCCGTCGGTTCATCTCTGAGACGTTCAAGAGACTCACGAAGATACTGCTTGGACTGGAATATGTGCAAACAGGATTCAAGGCAGGCACCAAAGAAGTGTTTCTTGAAACGATTCCGAAAGATGCTCCGGGACTTGACATAGACGTGCGGTGGATGAACAACATGGTTCGGAAGGGCTACGGCAACAAAATTTCTGATAGTGTGGAAGTGACGTTTCAGCGAAGGTTACACGGAAAATCCACCTTCAATCCGTTGAAGCTATCCCTGGGTCTGCTCTATACAACTCTGAGCCTTAGCCTTGAGCGTAGGACCCGAAGGGAGCTCCCATTTCCTAGCGCTTTGAAGAGACTTACTCTGCATCCCGAGGGATTCAGGGCCTCAGCGTCCAAATGACATGGACCACGACCTGTGAACCTTGCGAATGCTGAGCTATCTAGTACACATAGAGGCTTGATTACAGTCTCGCCCTGATTGCATACATAAACGAGGTAGGCTTTTCGATCTTTTCAATATTGAACCCAGCCTGATCTAGTAGAGCAGTAATGCGATTCAGCGAAAACAGGTTCATGCTGATGCCATGGGATAAATGGTAAATCTTGTACGCGACTCCTATCAGTGAGACGTTAAGAACCGAGAGGACCATACATCCTTCCTTGGAAAGATGATGTCGTAGATTCTCTAGCGCCGCTAGGGGGCTCTTGCAGAATTCTAGGGGGCCTGCGCAGAGGACCTTGTCAAATCTTCTGTTCAAGCTCAATTTCTCAACATCGTGGACCTCAGCTTCTATTCCAAGACTTTTGACGACTTCAACCATGCCAGGAGAGATGTCAACGCAAAAGACGCTTGCCCCACACCGCTTGATTAGACTCGCATAGAAACCCGAGCCACAACCCACATCAAGTATTTTCTCACCTTCTTTCGGAGAAAGGAGGCCCATCAAGCAGTTCTTCTCCCTGTCCTTGAGCGTCCCCCCTATTCCTCTGGTAATCATTGCGGAGTACTTCTCTGCAACTCTATTGTAGTACTCCTTCGCTCTCATCTGTAACACCTAATCATCAGGCCATTTGTTTCGGGAACATCAGCTCAGGATCCGAAGAAGTTGTACTATTGGAAACACGAGCAACATGCACCTTATACAATATGACCCTGTGATCCTCGATCTCAGCTCGCGGATCCAAGTAGAATTCAGCTATTCTTTCAATCTCAAGTCGCAACACTGATGGGTGTTTCACAAGATACTCGTAGGCAGTACTCGTAACGAGCAATGTGTGGTCGCTTGAGGAGTTCGCCAATGTGCGGAGCGCCTCTCTGATCCCTTTGCGGCTGTGGTAGTATCGAAATTCCTCTGCAAACATCTCAAAAGCGCCATATTCGTGAAATACGATAATCACCACCTTGGACGGGTCGTAGTTGGCCTTGACGTATTTCACTAGCTGCGTCACTGGAGCAGGTTCTGTGTGAAGTCTTTCAGCCAGAGGCATCGTATGTGCTATGAGAGTGAGGACAAGAAAAGAGGGGCCGATGTATCGCGCGAGTTTTCGAGTTGTGTTTGGAAACCTGAGCAGGCTGCCTCCTCTATCAATCAACATCATTAGTGACGAAACCACAAGCAGCACAAGTGGTGGGAAGATCGGAAGATAGTACCGGTGATGAATGGGAGATCCGAAGAGGTATACGAAAACAAAGTGGGGCACAATCCAAAGAAAAGCAAACATTTTTTCCACAATCTTTCTGAAGTTGATAGCCGCGCAGAACAATGTACTTAGCCAGACCGTGTCGTGAAGGATGTAGTACGCAGGAATGTTTGTTGAAGTAAATGGGAACTTGAGACCGGGAATTGGAGGAAGCATGCCGCCCAGCGCAAATGTGAACACAGAGGCGACCGCAAATAGAAACCTCTCGTAAGGATCTAGCCCGAGAGGTTTCGCCAATATGAAGTCCGTATTTGCTGTTCCGACGTACACGTGCCTCGTTGCTGACAGAAACTCATCCCAGCCGGTTACCCAGACCACGGGCACAAGCCATGCTGCAACCGTCAAAAGGAAGACCAGTATCGACAAGACAAGATCCCTAAGATTTCTTTTGCATAGCCCAACGTATAGCCAAAGTGCGAGAAATGCGAGATTGGGCGGCCTCACGCCGATCGAAAGCGCATAGACCATCGTGGAGAGCAACATTGCTCTGCTATTTCCCTTCCTGCCAAAGTATAACAGAACTACACCTAGGGTCAGGAGGAAGGTTGAAAGAGCGTCGGTTGTCGCCTTCTCGTTGAGCAGCCAAAATCCGGGAAGGACCATTAAGACAAGACATGTTGTAACTGCGATTGCTCTGCCGTACATCTCTTTTGCCAGGAAATAGAGGGGAAGGAGAGTAAGAGCTCCACTTGCAACGCTGATCCAGACAAGAGCATTATGTTGGTTTCCGGTCAGCAGGAAAAAGGCGCGTCCCAGAAATATGTACAATGGATACCCGGGGGAATGCGGTTGCTCTGCAACAATATCGAACTTCACTAGTGCCTTTGCAAAGTTGAAAGAGTCTCCCTCGTTGAAGGAACAAGACGCGAACGCACTGTAAAGCAATAGAGCAGTGGCGACGATCACCAACGGTTCACCTTTCGTAGCTGCTCTTGCCAAGCGCCTGAGAAGCGCAACATTCGGAGAGTTCGGTTTAGCAGAGATTGGCGATTCTCTCACATCTTCTCTCCATACCTGTAGGACAGATATCTGAGGTTTGCCATAACGGTTTTCGAGACCTTGGATGTTGAAGAGCGAATCCTTGATACGCTCGATCATGCGTCATTATGACGTTGTGTCCTGGGTTGGGCAGCTGTCAGGTGTGCGGCTCAACAAGCCCCAGCATTTCGAGAGGCGTCAATGTGTGTTCACTATGTCTTTCGACAAAAGCCGACGAGGCTTTGGCAGTCACCGACAGAATCCATGAGAATAGTCGCGCCGAGTTTGGCCTGCCGCCTTTTCCGCCAAGGAAAGGCCTACCATGCGGAGTGTGTGCAAACAACTGTTTGATCCCAGATCAAGAGGTGGGCTACTGCGGCCTCGTGTTCAACTCACAAGGGAAGGTCGAAAGAAGGGGAGGAACTTCCAACCGAGGAGTGCTTGAGTGGTATTATGACAGCCTTCCTACCAACTGTGTTGCGTGGTGGTTTTGTCCGGGATGCACTGGAGCCGGATCTCCCAAGTATTCGCACACTTCAGGAAGAGCTGAGAAAGGCTATGACAATCTGGCAGTCTTCTATGGAGCCTGCTCGTTCGACTGCCTTTTTTGTCAAAACTGGCACTATAGAAGACTTGCATTAAGCAACCTTCCTACTGTCAGTTCAGAAGCGCTAGCCTCTAAGGTGAGCGAATCCGTTTCATGTATATGCTTCTTCGGAGGAGATCCGTCGCCTCAGATGCCGCACGCATTAGAGACAAGTCGTCTGGCAGTGGCTGGGGCAGGGCGTGACCAGCGCATTCTGAGGATCTGCTGGGAGACAAACGGCCACATGAACCCTGACTATCTCGATCAGGCCATGGAACTATCTCTTCAGACGGGCGGCAACGTGAAGTTCGACCTCAAGTTCTGGACTGAAGGTTTGGCTCGGGGAATCTGCGGGATTTCGAACATCCACTCACTCAGGAATTTCGAACGAGCCGGAACAAAGTATTTCGAAGCGCGTCCCGATCTCCCAGTTCTCGCAGCCAGTACACTGCTGATTCCCGGTTATGTTGATGAGGCGGAGGTAGGTTCCATAGCCGAATTCATCTCAAGCATTGATGATAGAATTCCTTATACCCTGCTCGCCTTCTCCCCTCACTACATGATGACTGATTTGCCAACGACATCTCGGGAGCAGGCCTTGCGTTGTCGGGAAGAAGCTCTCAAGCACCTGAGAACGGTCAGAATCGGGAACGAACTTCTTCTTTCATGAGTCTGAGACAGACTAGCCCCAGTATGAGTGTAGGAAAGTAGAAAATACAGATTTCAAACTCGACAGCAAAGAAGGGTGTACGCAAGAACCTAGTGGACACAACTATCAGAGAACCCAGCGACATGACGGCAAAAGCAATGACCCAGTATTTTCGCTCACCCATACCGAGACCTCTCTGATAAGAGCGTCCAGAATGACACTATTTCTTAGATTGACCTTCAAGCAAGACTCTTAGCGGAATGTTCTGACTTTCTCCGTCTGGAAGAGTCCTCCTAATGCTTATCGGAAGAACTCCCTGCTCCAGCTCCATGAGGGCAATGTCAATGGGTGATTTTGAGGACCGCGATACATCTATGAGCACGGGAGCACCCATGGATATCTGCAGAGCCCTGGCTCCTACAACCCTCGCCCTCTCGAATCGAGTAAGCTTCTTTGGGCCGATTAGCCGGATGGCCTTCGGTTTCCTTGAACTCAAAGGCGGATTCCTCACACGTCTGTCAGTAGGAACTTGCGCGGCCAGCCTTCTTTCTCGATCCTCAATTTGTCGTTGCCTCTCACGTGGACAACTGTTCCTCTTCCCTGCAAAATCTGAAAACCGCCGCGATTCGCGTGGAAGTCGTCATACGACTCAATGAGTCTGGCCTCTGGCGGAATTACCCAAGACACACGACAGAGCTGATATAAGGTTTACTGCGAACGGTTCTGTTAGAAGATGGAAAGGCGTGAACTCCCGATGCGAAATCGATTCCGGCTAGACCTCCACAATCGACATGTTCAGCTTGCTTCCTATTCTAAGAAGAGTCTCACTCCAGTCACCATATGCCATCACGTGATGGTTACCCGTAAACTGAAGAAGCCGGTCAACACTCCCTGAGAGCCTGATCTTTGCCTGCGTTCTGCACAAGGAAAACTTGCCGATTTGAGACTCGAGAAGCTCTCCTCTCGCAACAACCATTTGAAGGGGGTTGAACTGTAGATTCGCGATGGTCAGGGGCAACCGTCTAAGAGGAACATCAAGGGATACCCCCTCACCAGATTCAAAATGGCTTCTAAGAATAACCCTGCCCCCGGCTTCGGCGAGGGAAGTCGCAGCAGTGCAATGTGCAAGAGTTATCGTGTTGAGGCTTCGATCAACCTGCACAAGGTTTCCGAGCCAGCTTGGTCCAACGAGTTCCTTGAAGATCATCATCAGGGCCGAGGATCGAAGGTCACCTTCGCACACTGACACTCTTCCTTCGTCAACCAAAAGAGAAAATGCCAAGCACGCAGAGGTGCCGGTTCTCTTGACAAGTCGAAAGCAATCAAGAGAAACCGCATCAATCTTGCCCTTGAGAAACAGAGACTTGAAAGCTAAGTACATTCTTGCGGATTTCTGCAGATCCTTTCTGCTAGGCTCCATCACCGAAGCCGTGGACAACTTCTCGTCCACGATCTTGGAAGCTTGATCATCGGTCTGACTTCTAAACTCAGATATCAAATCGCTAATGGGAATCTTCATCACTTCTGTGCCAAGGAGCTCAAAGAGGGCTTTAGCTTCATCCCCCTTATCGTCGAAATATTCTTCATCTCCTATCAGACCGATTCTCAACTCTCTTGTTGACTTCAGGAGACGCGATGCTCTTGCCTGGGCTATTATGCTCTGTGGAGCTTCATCCAGACTGTTATACGCGATCTCGCCGCGCCACGCCTCAATTCCCCTCAACTTCTCCCTTACGCTCAGCGCTGAGGATAGGCTGTTGACTTCGTCGTAAGCCCAGATGAAATACTGGTTGCCTGCAACAATATTCGCTGCAAGTTCAGATGTTCCGCCGCTCGCCAAGAATACCACTACTGCGTCGTATTCTTCTGTAGGAAAGTGAGGAATATCCTCAGCTTTCAATGCTGGCGATTTCCGTCCGAACACTTTGATTCCAGATCTCTGAAGCAGCTCTCTAGCAAGATTCACTGGCTCGATTGCTCTGTCCATATGCATCCTAGTTGCGAGAGGAATCATGAATACTGAGGGCTCGTCCATGTCGCATGATCTCCTATTTGATGATCACCTTCAGCTTCGCTTTCTTAAGCATACCTGATTATTGTGTGATGTTTTGCAGTCTGACGACCGATCGTGCTTTCTCGAAACCCTTTTAGACACAGTTCGCAGATCAGTTGCCGGATTGAGATGAGGAGAACTTGAGAGACCTCATCAAGCTGAACGAGCCACTAATAGGAAAAGACGAAATCGAGGCTGTTACCGCTGTCCTGAAGAGTGGAATTCTCACGCACAAGAGCGGAACAGGTCCTAGGGTCTTAGAGTTCGAACGGGAGTTTGGAAGGTTTGTCGGAGTGAAACATGCTGTCGCAGTGAGTAGCGGAACCGCTGCGCTTCACTGTGCTTTGCTTGCAGCCAGCGTCAAACGTGGAGACGAAGTCCTCATTCCTTCTTTCACTTTCGCAGCGACCGCGAGCTCTGTTTTGCTATGCGGAGCTAGGCCTAGATTTGCTGATGTCAGGAGTGATACATACTGCATGTCCTTAGATGAGGTGGAGAACTCGATCAGCAGGGAAACGAGGGCGATAGTACCTGTCCACCTTTACGGTCTGCCATGTGACATGGATCCAATAATGGAGATCGGCAGGCGAAAGGGAGTAATGGTGATTGAGGATGCAGCCCAAGCACACGCGGCAACGTATAGACAAAGGAAGGCGGGGTCGTTGGGAGATATGGCCTGTTTCAGCTTCTACTCGTCCAAGAACATGACGACTGGAGAGGGAGGCATGATCACGACGAACGATGATGACTTGGCTCAGATTCTCAGAATGGTGAGAACCCATGGAGAAGAAAGGCCCTACTGGGTTTCCAGGATTGGCAACAATTATCGCATGACGGAGCTAGCTGCTGCAATGGGTACCACCCAGCTGAGAAAACTCTCGTCTCTAGTGGAGAGGAGACGTGAAAACGCTAAGGTGTTGACGGAACAGCTTGGCACGTCGGGTAAGTTGATGACCCCGATTGAGCCTAGCGAAATGAGACATGCTTGGTATCTTTACACAGTTCGGGTCCGAGGCGCGAACGCAGGCAAGAGAAACAAGATTGTTGAGAAACTACGAAACAAGAATATTGAAATCGGCGTCTACTACGAAACTCCTGTTCACCTTCTTCCTCTGTACAGAGACGTTTGTGGTGGAAAGAGGGGAATGCTGCCTGAAACTGAGAGAGCTGCGAGGCAGGTATTCTCGTTACCTGTCCATCCAGCGATGACGCCTGAGGATGTGATGTATGTTGCCGATAACGTCAAGAAGGCAATCGCCTGAGCTTCTGAGAGACTATCTCTTCTAGAGTTGGTTTCGATCGTTCCTCTATTTCGTATCTCACTCTCACTGTCGGCCTATCGAGCTTCATGATCCTTGTGATATCTATTGGCGTTGCGACTACAATCGTATCACAGTCGGCCTTCGCGATTGTTTGTCTTAATTCACTTATCTGCTTCTCACCGTATCCCATTGCCGGAAGAACAGACTCCAGATGCGGATACTTCTGGAAAGTTTCTTTGATTGAACCTATAGCCAATGGCTTGGGGTCAACAAGTTGCCTTGCTCCAAACTTCCGGGACGCCATCATCCCTGCACCATAGGGCATGTCCCCATGGGTGACCGTAGGGCCGTCCTCCACGACGAGAACACGCTTGCCCTCAATAAGCTTCGGATCATTCACTCTGACTGAAGATGCGGTTTCAACGATAGGTGCGTCAGGATTCAGTTGTCTCACGTTTCTTCTCACAACTTCGATTGCATCTCGGGTTGCAGTGTCGACCTTGTTGAGAACTATGATGTCAGCCATCCTCACATTGACCTCCCCGGGGTAGTAACTTGTCTCGTGCCCAGGTCTTAGAGGATCTGCTACGACTATATGTATATCAGGCACGTAGAACGGAATATCGTTGTTTCCTCCATCCCACAATATTATCTCTGACTCTTTCTCTGCTGCTGAGAGAATCCTGCCATAGTCAACACCTGCGAAAACAACGTTTCCCTTCTCGAGATGTGGCTCGTACTCTTCACGCTCCTCAATAGTGCAGTTGTACCGATCAAGGTCTTCGTATATTGCGAACCGCTGAACTGCTTGGGCCCGCAGATCTCCGTAGGGCATTGGATGGCGGACTACGACTACTTTGCGATTCAGTTTCCGAAGCATGTCTGTTATCTTCCTGGCGACGGTACTCTTGCCAGCCCCGGTTCTTACTGCACACACGGAGATAACCGGCACCTTCGCATGTAGCATGGTGCTCCGCGGCCCCTGCAACACAAAGTCCGCTCCTGAAGCGAGAACAACAGATGCCTTGTGCATGACTTCTTGGTAGGAAAGATCACTGTACGCCAGCACCACCTGCATAGCCTGCAACCTCGATATTAGCTGTGTCAGTTCTTCTTCAGGGTGGATTGGGATCCCGCTCGGATACAGCTGTCCAGCCAGTTCAAAGGGGTAGACGCGTCTCTCTATTCCCGGGATCTGTGACGCCGTAAATGCCACTACCTCGAATCGGTCATCCTCCCTGAAGCAGACATTGAAGTTGTGAAAGTCCCTTCCAGCTGCGCCCATGATTATTGTCTTGATCCGCCGAGGTGGAAATGAATACATTCTGATTCCCACTCAGGCCCTACACGTCACACAGAATATTATAGGTTCTTAAGCTGCAAAAGCCCAGCGGACACAGGACAGCTTCAGGGCACACTATGTTTGGCGCGAATCTCGCCGGCCGTTCAAGAAGACAAGGAAGACGGATGAAATGCGGCAGAGTTCTATGGACAACACGATCCATAGTGGGGGGCTTCTCAGAGAAATCATCACTAGTGCAACTTGGGACATCACGATCAAGCCAAGAACAGCTTTCAGTGAGGACTCTCTGATAGAAAAACCAGCCAAGCCGACAGAGACGAGAATGGCCAAGGCAGTCTCTGTGGGCTGAAGTTGAACAAGGATGCTCATCGTTAAGGCCGCCACCACGTGAAGCGCTACCGTTGACACCTGAAAGCCGCCAATTTCTCTTGTCGCCCTCTCCGCTTTGTCGAATCTTCGCGCAAGTACAGAAGGCAAGAGCACCCCTGATGAAAGAACTAGGGCAAAGCCAGCCAAGTGTTCGCCGTGAAGATATGGGACCAGAGAAGATAGCAGTCCTAGGAAGGCCAGTGCAAACCGGGTCGTGACTGAAGGGCTCGCCAGAACAGCGACAACGGCTGATATCACAGATAAGAGAAGCAAGGTCTCAGATATCAGTGTCTAGGCCCCCCATATTTACATGGGAATTGACATAGTCTATGCTGAACATTTCGTATAAGCAATTCTTGTGCCGAGTACTGTTCACAATAGCTGTTGATGGTGATGGCGCAAGAGTTTTCTCGGTTCAAAGTGAGGTTTCTGCTTGACGGAGTTGGTGCGGCAACTGGTGAGCTTGTAAGATTCCTTGCTCCTCGTACTGTTGAGGCGTTGATGAGAGCAATGCCGCTTGAAGGTAGAGCTGCTGTCTGGAGGGAGGAGGTCTACTTTCAGACGAACGTTACTATAGGTACTGAGAAGGAGAAAACAAGAGTTGAGAAGGGAACGATAGCGTACTGGCCGCTTGGCTCTGCTGTCTGCGTGTTCTATGGGAACTCGCAGCCTTACAGCCCGGTCAACGTCATCGGAAGGATCGCTGAAGGGTTGGATCTGTTCAGGGAAGTCAAGCAAGGAACGAGAATAACTCTTGAGAGCCTCTAGGCGGCCACTGCTCGGTATATCCTTATCCTTGCGTTTCCCCCGACAGGTACTAGAACTCCTCGTTTCTGTAGCTGCTCAAGAAGGTCCTTGGCGGTCCCAACTCGCACGTTGAATTGAGAGGAGACGGCATAGGGGGTTATGGCGCTCATCTTTGCGATCTCGCTGAGGAGCTTCGAGTCATCAACGCCCTGCAACTCTACTCCTCTCAGCTTCTTTTCTACTGGCCCCGATTTCGCCTTACCTTTCTTTGGCTGGCCTGACTCTTTTTCCTGCGTGACTTGTGACTTCTCCATCTGAGCTAGGCTCTTCTTCTTTGCTCCTCCGATCGTCTATACCTCCGTTAGGTTGGTAGACGATCGAACGGACAGATAAAACTGTAGCGGTCCTGTTTTGGCGAGGTCGTTGGATTTTTGCGACGTACACCAAAGCCGCAACAGAGGCTCAGCAATCAACGGCGCGAGGCTTGGACCACTGTCTTGAGTGTGCGGACATTGCCAACATTAACCCCATGTCTTGCTGACGAGCTCCAGAACTGTCAAGGGCTTGAGTAGTCAGTCGCGCCTCGGGCAGGTCATTCTTTCCACATGCCTCAAGCCGTGTCTCTGTTGTCTGAGGGTTGGCCGATTCTTGGTCTTCGTTTCCTCTGGACAGCGATTATTAGCGCCAACATTATGAAGAGACACATGGCTGTCCATATGGCCGCAATGGTCAACTGGTCGAACTCTGTGCGAATCTGCTCCTTCCATTCTGCAACAATCGTCATTGGACGTTCGACGACCACAGAAATGGACTCTTTCGGAGGAACCGTGGGGCGGTATTCTTGCGGCTCTACTATCCACCTATCGAATACATACTCTGATGTCCTCTTGAAGAGTAGCATGAATCGAGAAGATTCTCCAATTACAACATGCTCAACCGAGATCATAAGCTGGCTTCCTACACTAAGCTCAAGTGTTGCAGCCACCCCTCCGGACGCAAGAACTCTGGGAATACCGTCAATCACTACGTTTGTAGATATTGAAGAGGGGATTCCTACTAGAAAGAATTTGATAGGATACCTAGACGCACAGATCGTGACAGCCCTTTTTGCATCGGGTTTTCCAAACCCCCAAATGTAGGATCCGTTCATGTTGATCTGGCCTGTGTGGGAATCCTGCCTGGCGGCGATCCTCAATATCTCTCTAACACTTGAAGAAGAGGCGTGAGGGTTGCATTGCAGGATTAGTGCTACGACTCCTGTGATGTGTGGTGCAGCCATGCTTGTACCTTGCTTGATAGAATATGCATCGTCAGGATCTCTTGCAGATCTGGGAGAGTCCGCTGATCTGGACGAGATAATCCCTTTGCCCGGGGCAGCTATCTCTGGTTTCAGTCTGCCATCTCGTGTGGGGCCCCAAGAGCTGAAGCTTGCAATGTCTCCTATATTCTCGCCACTTGTGTAGTTGTCTTCGGTTCCGTTCATGGTTGTCCATCGCATGCGTGTCACGTATGCGCCGACCGTGATTACGTTTCTACCGGTTCCAGGTACATTGACAGTCTTGTCTCTGGTGATCTCGTATCCGGAGCCTAGAAGGAACTGTCCTTTCGAGCCTAGCCACGCATTCCAACCTCCTTCGTCGCTTACCGATCTTCCCTGTATCGTGATCATCCAAGCTTCACCCGTTAGGTTCATGGAGGAGCCTACACTCAGCTTCCAAGCCTTTCCGCTGGCCTCGATATCGTGACTCACGTGTACTGTGCCGCTTTCCATGGAGACGCCCTCTTTTGGCGTAGAGCCATTGATGACTAGGCCACTTGGAGATCTGATCGAGAGGTCAAAAGCGTTAGATGTAGAGTACCACACTTCAAGATATATCTCGTCTTCATCGCTTTCGGGCTGAACCGAAAGACTGGCGGACTCCCCCTCTTTGAGCTTTCCTTCAGCGTGGGTTTTCTTATCACCCTCATTTCCAGCCGAGACAACCACAACAAGTCCTTCTGAAACAAGATGGTCCAGGGCCCTCTCGACAGGTGAGGAGCCATCGTGTCCGCCAGCATTGCTTCCTATGCTGAGGTTCACGGCTGCTCTCTTCCCGAGAAACTTGGCTTTTTCCCAAATGTAGTTGACTCCATCGATTACCTCCGCCCACCTGAACCTCCAGCCCTTCCGTGTGTTGAAGCCGCTCTTGACAACGATCAGCAAGGAGCCGGGGGCCACGCCAACATATCTTCCGGTCAAGCCGCCTGTTGCAGATGCTATGCCAGCGACGTGAGTTCCATGGCCGATTTGATCCTTCGAATCACAAGCGCCCGCCTCTATCTGCTCTCTGGTCCATTCCGTTCCGTATCGGTATCCTGCAGGTTGAACTCCTGTGGTCGTTTGATCCCAAAGGTAAAGGATCTTTGATGACCCGTTTTCAAATCGGAAGTCCGGATGCTTCAAGTCAATTCCAGTGTCTACGATGCCAACTATCACGCCAGTGCCGTTCAGAGGCGCTTCTCTTCGTTCCGCGGTCTTCTTCCCGATATCAACTCCCCAAATCTCGGGAACGCTGACATCCAAGGCTGGCGCTCCATAGCCAGATTCCACACGAGTCACAAAACCAAGGTTCCCTAACCGATAGATACGGGCCCTGACCAGACGCACAGTTGCTATGTTGCCTATTACAGTGCTTACCTTGCCGATGCGGTTCAGCTGTTGAATCTCTGGAAGAGACAAGCCTGAACTACCTACGACGACCACGGGAACCTCATCGTTCTCGTTGCTCGAGATGTCTTCGGCTTGCGTAAGCAGTCTGCCATCTACACAGGCGACGTTTCTGGTTGGAACACTCGCCAATGTCGATATGACCGCCGAAACGAGAACTAACGTAAGAATGGTCGTCCTCGCAACCAAACGAAGAAGCGCTTGGCCCATGTCAGACACCAAGAATGCGCTGAATGAGATCCCGCATCAGAAGATCACGTTCCTCCAACCGGCCTCTCTTTGGCGCCTCCTATATTACCCAGCTGCAAACTTCGGTCCACACTTCACAACGCTATTCGTTGGCTAGGGGCCCATTTCTCTATTTCGCATGCTGAGGTGCATAAGATATCAATCAAGGCATGCCCCTCTCTCAACATATCTGAATGTGTTAGCCAAAGTTTAGGGATGTGGGAACTTGTTTTCATATCTACAAAGCGATTCTCGGAGAGAGATTTTACACAAATGTGTTGCAAACTATCTTATCG
The DNA here is from genome assembly GCA_964529995.1 of uncultured Candidatus Bathyarchaeia archaeon. Taxonomy (GTDB): domain Archaea; phylum Thermoproteota; class Bathyarchaeia; order 40CM-2-53-6; family JALHTG01; genus JALHTG01. The sequence continues at coordinate 7,057 of CAZGZF010000002.1, read as the reverse complement.
CTAGGAAGCAAGTGATTCGCTAACGACCTCGTGAGGCGCTTCTATGAAATTGGTGACAGTGAAGCTTCCGGAGGCGATCTTGGATGGGCTGGATGAGCTAGTTAAAGCTGGGATGTACCAGAATAGGAGCGCAGTGATTAGAGCTGCAGTCAGGGACCTCCTGAAGAAGGAGCTTTGGAAATCTGAGGCTGATTGACTATTGCTTCTGTGTTTTCGACGTCACCTGGCCTGATAGCGGCGTGGCGCAATCCCAGCGACTTCAACCCAGACCTATCGGTTCGAAGCTTGATAGCAATCTTCGAAGAGACATGTTACTGTCTTGCTTTCCCGATCGATCCTTACCCAACCATTGATACTTCTTTGGGAACGATAGGGAAGTCTTCTACACCTACTATCTTGACGTAGAAGTATTTCGCGTCGGACGTGTTGTTGGAGAATTCGAGTTTCTCTCCTGCTGGACGCGAGGCAGCATATTTGATGAATGGAGCATTCAAAGGCTCGTCCCTAATCACATAGAAGAACACAGGTAGCGCGTCCGCTTCGTAGTAATGTTCAAAAGGAATGCATGTCCCAACTATGTGTTTTCTGTTCCGCTTAAACTGCCAAAGAGGGAATATCGTTCCTTCTCTAAAGGAGAGGGGAAGTAGAATCCTCACTATGGAGTTCAGGTTCTCAACCTCAGTAAGCATAGGCTCAGGCGGAGATGGATGCTCACCCCTGAGAGAATCTTCGAAGAACTTGGGTGTCTTCTTGACCTCTACAAAGGATCCGTACTTGTACCTTGTATCATCGACATCGTCACAGAAGGCTACCTCCTCACCTTTCGGCGAGTCACTCTTGTATGCGAGGAATGGTTTTGGCCTCTGATCAGAATCGACATATGCTAGGAGAGGAAGATCACCGTTCCAGTACATATACGCAGTGAAAAGGGCTAGGATGTGTCTTCCTCCGAATTGCATGTGCCAAAGGATCTGGGATCCTTCGCTCAAGGCTAGACCTAGTCTTGCAAAACTCAGCAAGTCTTTTACTCGAACTGGAATTGGTGGCTTACCGACTTCTGGCAACCCATGCATCACATATTTCACCGCAACCTTGTTGCGTTCACATTGATGTTTCAGTGCTACGTATGAAGCAAATAAACTATCTCGTTGAAGGTCATCACAAGGTCGTTGATCGGTTTCAGAATCGCGACGTTGTTGTTCGCAGGTGATCCTGGCGATCCGCGTTCGCTTGACCATTGAATGGTCTCATTTGACCCGACGGAGATACTGACGAGCTTATCGAAGTGTTAGAGAGATGGCGGGGATTTCGAGAGAAGTTCCATGAATCGAAGGCAGTCCTTCGCCATAGTCATGTTGTTAAACATCACATACGTTTGCTTTACGTCCAGCTTCTTCACTCTTTCAGTGAGAATCTCCAAATCCTTGTCGACATAGGAATACTTGTAGCTTAGTTCCTTGGGTAGCCCATGAAGCCTTATGTAAACTATGTCTCTCGATGATTGGGGTTGTCTCTTGAATATGTCAACCACATGGACAAGATCCAGCTCTGTGCATAGGGTCTTGACGAACTCTGGATTGTCATGCCAGCTCTTGTGGCGAGGCTCCCAAGCAATGGCCAAGTCCTCCCTTGGAGCCTTGTCAAAGAATCTTCTCATGTTCCCTACATTTTCCTTGTTGTAAACAAACGAAGGAGGGCACTGAACCACGCATATTTTCGAATGGAGCTGTCTGCATATTTCTAAGGTCTTCTTCCATGCCTCTAGATTTCTTGGAGTGGGTTTCAGATGGCCGTAGTGATGCATCTCCCATTTGTGTGCGACCGCCCCCGCGTGTCGCCACGTAGGACTTGTTGGCGGATGTGTCACTGCCTGCCAAGCCTTCACCACGAACTCAAACCATTCAGGTGCTTCTCTTCTCCATCTCTCCGCCGTCTCAATCTTGGGCAATCTATAGAATGTTGACTGAAGTTCGACTACGTCGAAGAGCTTGTAGTACGCCTTCGCCCCACCTTTGACTGCGAAGCCGCAGCAACCCGCCTTGATCAATCGCCTCTCAAGACTGTAATAGACACGGCCAAGAATAAGCTGTGCGAACAACCTGAGAATCATATGCTTGACTCGAGTCAAATCGTCTTGTAGAAGGATGCCACCATAGCCATTCTGATGCTTCTAGTCCATTGTGTCTATCGCTGTGGGTGTCTTCCCTCGATGTGCGGAAGCACAATAAGCTATTCAAGGCAAATGGTGTAGTCACTACTACCATCAGGACACACTAAGGAGCAGCTGGCAAGACTAGCCATTGAACGTGCTATGGCCAATGAACTCTGCAATAGTACTTGCGGGCGGGCGTTCAACTAGGTTTGGCAGAGACAAGGGACTCTGGGCGATCGGCGACCAGACATTGGTCGAGCGTGTTCACGGTAGAATCAGGAATGTTGCGCAAGAAGTTGTGATTGCTGTTGGTTCCGAGAAACAGAGACAGACTTACTCACAGATCATTAGCAACTGCGTCTTCGCTGTTGATGAATCACCTGGGATGGGGCCGCTAGGTGGCCTGTGGTCAGGGCTGCGAAGAGTGACGGGCAAGAAGGTTGCGGTAGTTGGCTGTGATATGCCCTTCATATCTGCAGAGCTGATGAGTCTTCTCTATGACTTGTCAGAGGGATATGATGCAGTGATTCCCAGGTGGCCAATCGGTTACATTGAGCCGCTACATTCTGTGTATGATGTCGGCGGCTGCCTGACGGCTACGCGCAAGGCCTTGCGAAGCGGACGACATGAAATCAGGGCCATGATATCGGGCCTCACGACAGTTCTATACGTGTCGACGGAGGTAATCAGGAAATCTGAGCCAGACCTCAGAATGTTCACCAACATAAACAGTCGAAGAGATCTTTTGCATGCCAGGCGCATCATGAATGCGTCGTCAGGCAAGAAGTCTGCCGTAACTCGGTAGGCTGCCCCTGACGCCCATAACATGCAAGGCCTTCCAAGCACTAGCCGTGTTACTTGACACAACCGGCTTGCGTAGCTCAGTCTCGAGCCTTCCCACAACCTCAATCGTTCTGAAATTCGTGCAACTTATGAACACTCCATCGGAGGCATCTGTGTGTACCTTCTTTGCCAGTGCGTACGCAACCTCAGGGGGTTGCGAGCCAATATCCAAGTTCCCGGATAGACCAAGACTGCCCACGCTGAGGATCTTGAAGCCGCTGTCCGTGAGAAACCGTCGTTCAAGAAGTTCAATCTCTCTTGTGTAAGGAGTTGCCACGGACAACTCTTTCATGCCCAGCGCGTCAAGTGCTTCAACGACTGCTCCCGCAGTAGCCATAGCGGGAATTCGTGTCTCACTTTCGATTCTTCGGACTATCTCTTTATCGTGGCCGATACCTCTGAATAGGCTTCCGCTTGTACATCCGAAACATATTAGATCGACACCCGCGTCACATAGCTCACTCGATGCATCTTCTGCTTCTTTCTCCATTGCTTCAAGCTGAGAAGTTGTTACGTTTCTGAGCCGAATCCGCGCTGAATGGATCGTCGCGTATCGTGACATGATGCGGTTGAACTCAGGCTCCATAGTTGTGTTAGAAGACGGAAGAATAAGACCAATCCTGCGCATGTGACTTACCCGGTTTGTTGACTCGCGTTAACTCGCTGATTAACCTTGCCAGAACACAAAGTAAGTCTAGAACTGAGAAATCCTAGTGGCTTCAGTAACGACAGCCCTTCTGGCCGCAATGCCAGCTCAGACAGAAATGATGTTGTATACGTTGGGCATGCTAGCTTATCCCGGGCCTGTTGAGTCGTTTCGACCAAGATCCATTGTATTCTCTTTCGCAGAAACGGGTTCTTCTTCGCGTAAACCAAGCTTGAGAATGAAGATGGCGTAGGGTATGCAGGATTGGCTTATCGAAACACTGATGCATGAGGTGAATCAGTAGGGCGATTCACTCTTGCTTCGTGCTCTCAGTTGACTCGTTTTCTTGAGATCAACCTTCTCACCCACAATGACGACCCCGTATTCTTGACGTGCTTGGTCTGACGAGACGTAGCCATTCTTGACATCTTCAAGCACCGACAAGGAATCCCTTTCCATGGGGTCTCCGTAGCCCCCTCCCCCTGCAGTCCTGATCATGAAGGTGTCTCCTTTCTCAATTCTCGTGGTCTGCTTCGATCTGAGCCTCACTTCTTCTCCGGTAGCCTTGACTACTAATGCTTCTCCAAGCTTTCCGTTTCCCCCGCCGGAGAGGCCCCATGGAGCTATCTTGAATCTCTCTGATATTACTGACAGAACTGCGGAAGGGGATAGGAGTCTCCAAGCCCTCTCGACTCCGCAACCTCCTCTCCACTTGCCGGGCCCACATCCGCCGCTTCTAACCGCGTACGTTTCGAAGAGTATCGGATAATTCCTCTCCATCGATTCTATAGGCGTATTCATCGTGTTCGTCATGTGGGTGTGAATGGCGTCGACTCCATCTAGCCCATGTCTGCCGCCATAGCCACCGGCAACAGTCTCGTAGACTGACCAGGTTTCGCCTTTGTCGGTGACTCCTCCAAGTGTTATGTTATTCATTGATCCGGTGCATGCTGCGCATACCTTGTGTGGCATCGGTCCGGCGAGAGCTTTCAATAGTACGTCAACGTTTCTCTGCGAGGTTTCGGTGTTGCCCGCACTTACTGGCGCGGGCATCCTGGGGTTGAGTATCGTTTCTTCAGGTATGTTTATCGAGACTGGTTCAAAGCATCCTTCGTTCATAGGTATGTCAGGATCCGTGACGCAGAGCAACGTGTAGTATATTCCCGCAATTGCGACGCCGTATGCAGCATTTATGGGACCGTCAACTTGCCTACTTGTGCCTGTGTAGTCAAAACCTATCCTTTCCTTCTCAATGGTGATTCTGACATGTATTCTTGCAGGCTCATCTTTGGGACCTATGCCTTCCATCCAGTCCTCTGCTTCGTACTCTCCTTCCGGCATTTTTTGGATTTCGCTTCTTAATCTTCTACTGGAGTAGTCGATGATTCTCTCTGAAGCTTCGGAATATCGTTCGACGCCTTGCCGCAGGCATATCTGTCTCACTCTACGTATTCCGAGCATGCTTGCGGCGACTTGAGCTCTCAAATCGCCTGCTCTTACGCCGGGCTCCCGTACGTTGGCAAGTATTATGTTGAGGACATGTCTGTCTATCTCGCCGTTCCTAACAAATTTCGTTGGCGGCAGGATCAATCCTTCTTGGAAGAGTTCAGTGGCATCTCCGGGCATGCTGGCAGGCGTCTTACCGCCAACATCGGAGTGGTGAGCCTTGTTCGCGACATATGCGACCACCTTACCGTCAAAATAGACGGGGGCAACCATCGTCATGTCTGGAAGATGCGTTCCACTTATGTAGGGATTATTGTATAGCAATATGTCTCCTTCTTCAACGACGCCATCGTAGCTCTGTACTCCTTTCTTGACCCCGTGGGGCAGAGAGCCAAGGTGGACTGGGATATGCTCAGCCTGGGCTAGGAGCCTCAGATCCGGAGTGAAGATCGCGCACGAATGATCCGCTCTCTCCTTGATGTTTGGAGAATAAGCTGAATTTCTCAGTGAAATCCCCATTTCCTCGGCTGCGAATACCAAGGCACCTCTTATGACTTCAACCGTCACCACATCCATCATAGAGTTCACCTTCTCAGAATGATGTTTGCGTAGTCGTCTATCTCTGCCGTCCATTGAGGGAAGACAACAGTGGTTGAGTCGTACTGCTCAATGATTGCTGGTCCAGTAATAGTGTTGCCTGATTTCAGTTTCTCTCTTCTGAAAACTGGGCATTCGACGAATCCGCCTGCCTCTTCGAAGAATACTTTCCTCTCCTCAACAATGCTCTCTCCTGTAGGGTTTGAACCGCCCTTTTCGACGGGGTTCAGCTTGGGCTTCTCTACAACTCCGACTGCGACGACTCTGGCGTTCACGACTTCAACATCAGCGTCCTGTGCGGAGTGGCCGTAGACATCTCTGTGTCTCTCGTGAAATCTTTTCACAGCTTCTTTCAAAGCGCTGTTATTGGTGGGTCTGCCAATCGGTATGAGTAATTCATACGACTGACCAACATACCTCATGTCCAAGTATCTGTCTACGGCGACGTTTCCTTTGAAGAAGCTCATGGTGTTCCGTAAGCCTCTTTCCATATCGGCAAAAATCATTTCCAGGTTTTCTCGAACGCTTTCTACTTCGGCCATGACTGCTCTAGTGGTTTCATATTTCAAGTCTGAAACGAGGAGGCCATACGCTGAGAAGAGTCCAGGATTGGGTGGCACTACTACTCTGCTTATTCCTATGTCCTCAGCGAGAGGGCAGACGTGCATGGGGCCAGCGCCCCCAAAGGCTATGATGGTGAAATCTGCAGGATCATAGCCTCTCTCGATAGAGACCATTGATATTATCTTAGCCATTTCCGAGTTGACTATCTTCACGATCCCCGACGCGGCGTCAAGGACGGGTATTCGGACAATTCTACATATCTTCTCTTCTAGGGCGTGCTTTGCGAGGTCTATGTGTATCGGTTTTTCGCCGTTTAGTAGGTATTTTGGGTTCAATCGTCCTAGAAGGAGATTCGCGTCTGTCACGGTGGGGTCCGCTCCGCCAGTGCCGTAGCACGCTGGTCCTGGAGAAGCTCCGGCACTCAAAGGTCCGACTCTTAATGCTCCGCCTTCATCGACCCAAGCAATGGTGCCTCCTCCCGCGCTGCATTCAGCTAGGTCAACGAATGATCCTCTTACTGGATAGCCGCTTCCTTTCGTAATTCTTCCCTTGTGTACACCGCCGGCCACCTCGTACTCTGAAGTCACCTCGATAACTCCACCTCTGATAGCGCCTGCCTTAGCTGTCGTTCCGCCCATGTCAAAGCTTATCACATTCTCAATTCCAAGAACGCGAGAGTAGAAGGCTGAGGCAACGACTCCTGCTGCAGGACCCGATTCAATGATGCTTGCGGGCTTGGCAGACACATAGCCTGTTGACGCCATGCCGCCACTCGACTGCATGATAAGCAGCGGTGAAGATATTCTGAT
>CAZGZF010000001.1:0-44133 GCA_964529995.1 uncultured Candidatus Bathyarchaeia archaeon | reverse complement strand
TCGAATCTAGATTCAGCACGACTGAATCTCATACTAGACTGGTGATGACCCGGCACGGTACGTAGTGACGGGTTGTAGACTAATACAGCGTTAGGCGAGCATGAACTTCGATTAGTGAGTTCGGTGATCTGCACGTGTGGTTCAGTGTACGCCCGGTCCACCATTCTGCCGCGCTTGAAACGCGGGGGCTTGGCCCGTTATTCGGCGGTTTAACACCATTTTGTGCACATGATGGGGGGCAAGCGGAGATAGGGGTTGCTTCATTCCAACCTTCCAGAGGACAGATGGAGCCAAAATTGACCCTTTCGCCGAGACACCCACCGGTCGCCTACGGCCGCGAAACCGGAAAACAGCACAAACACACTAATTTCGGGACAGCCCTGCGCCTTCGAATGATCCCTTCTCCGCAAGGCGAACCAACTTACTCGACGTTGTCGCTATGCTTAAAGCTCAGTAAGACAGTCTTACCATCTATGAAAAGAGAAGCCGTGCCAGAGCTAACTCGCATCAGCTCCAAGGGTCAAGTCGTGATTCCATCCCGCCTAAGGAAAAAACTGGGCATAGAAGCAGGTAGTGTGTTCGCAATCTTGACGCCACGCAAAGGTGACTTCGTTGTTCTAAAGAGAGTCGATAGTGAATCGCTTCAGGCAGATCTGAAAATCTTCCAGGAAGTCGAAAGAGCTTGGGAGGAGATTGAACGCGGAGAGGCGCGTCGGACTGGAAGAAAAAGATTCCTTGAAGAGCTTGAGACTTGGTAACCATCAAAGAAGTTGTCTGGACCAAGAAGTTCGAGCGTGAATTCAGGAAAGTCAGGGATAGAACAGTCAAGGGCCGCGTGAAGGAACAGATCTCAAAGATACTTGATAGCCCAGAAACTGGTAAGCCTTCGCGATTCGCCTTGAAGGGCGAACGATCTTTACACGTTCCGCCATATAGGCTGATATATGCCGTACAAGGCGAAACGCTGTATCTACTTAGATTCGAACACAGAAAGATCGTCTACCGATGACTCGGGAACCCCTTTTCCTGTATGAGTAGGAGTTGTCTACTTTATCATGCGCCATGCTCTTTCTCACACCCCTGCTATATATGGGATCACAAATATCACAGAAGAGACCGCGGTACACAGAGCCAGGATCTGAGTTTGCAACTTACCGAACCCAAGGAATTCCCACTTGACACGGGAGCAAGATAGTGAATCCCGCCCGGTCCGTCACTCTAGGGCGGTTACAATCCTCAGTTCAGGAAATTGCGTGTAGCTAGGAGTCTTGACGTTTTTCAGCTCTTGCCGGGTCGGTTGCCAGGAGCTGGAAGACTATGGCTGCTGCTATGCCCATGGCTCCGAGAGACATTGCCATTCCTTCATAGTTGAATAGGAGAAGCGCTGCTCCTCCGATCCCCGCTCCAAGAGATGAACCAGCATTGTCTGCCGCAGAGCTGATTGACATCATTGTTCCGCGGAACTCTGGAACCTGTTCAAGAGTCAGACTATTGGAGGCTGTAACTCTCAAACCCGCTGAAAAACTGCCAATGAATGCGAGAGTCATGGACAACCATAGATCAGGGAAGTTCGCGAAGGCAAACGTGAATAGGCCTGCGAAGAAGGCTGCAAGGACCGTTACAGGCTTCCTTCCGAGCTTCTTGACAATTCGACCGCCGGCCACGCTACCCGAAAAGAAGCACAAAGCTGCAACCAATATCGCAATGGACGCGAAACCAGTTGAGACCATGAATCGTTGCCTGAAGAACGAGGCCGAGTATGTCAGAATGGCCGCCCACGAAGCCATTGAAAGCGCATTACCTGCCAAGCAAGCATCAGCAGATATGCTGGAGAAGACTCCTTTGAAACCTGCCATGTAATCTCGCATGCCTAATGCTGATTGTCGGCCACTGGGTGTGGAAGGCACGCCTTTGATCGCCAAGAGGAGGCTGAATAGAGCGATTGGCAGCACGAACCCGAGGAAAGCCAAGCGCCATCCTCCCAGGCCAGCTATGAAGCCGACGGCCGGCGCCCCAACAACATATGCTATGGCATTGCCTCCGAAAATCCACCCAATCACACTAGCCCTCCTCTCCCGAGGGAAATGCTCTCCGACCAGCGTTAGCCCCATAGGTCCAACTAGGGCCAAAGCTACCCCCCAAATTGAGAAGAAAATCAACATCGTGATGAAACTAGGAGCAAATGCACAAGTCAGAGCCGAGACATTCAACAACAAAAGCCCAATCAATAGCAACGACTTGTGTCTGAACCGAAGACTCAAAACACCCATAAGCAATGCGAAAATCACTGAAGCAACGTAGGAGATAGTACGGATCTGCCCTGCAACACCTACAGGAACGCCGAAAGTGAGTCCTATGTCAACTAGAAGAAGCCCTATGAGAAGACCGTGAGGTTGAACTGCGAAACGAGAAAGAACAAGCGAGGGCTGGATAAGCTTTCCAGGTGAACGCTTCTCTTCAGTGGAGACTGGCTTCTCGGTCATCTTGATAGAACCTCAATCGCCAGAGCGTGGGCGGGCTACCGGTTGGTCACGATTGGTAGTTAACACTTACGCTCGGTCATGAGACTCTTGGGAATCTCAGAACTTAGCGTAACTGGGGGGGCGTGTTAACACCCCCTCCCAGAAACGGGGCCTTTCCATTTGCTATTCACAGGAGTCATGATTGAGACGCTATCTGGTTTGATGTCCGACGGGTCGGGCTGTTCACCAGATCTGCAGATGTCTGTGAAAGGTTATTGCCCGTCCAATGCTGACTGCAGTATGCCTCAGCTCTAGCTCGCGGAGATGGAAAGATATTTGGCGACAAAGGCATCTCCAATCTCACAACTTCTCTAGACAGCACATGGAGGTGAAGTAGTTGTCTGAAAGAAAGGAGAAGGTTCCTGTGAAAGAGAGGGCAGAAAGGAAGGCTGAGATCGCACCTTGGCGTGCGACGGAGTTTCTAAGGGAGATGGACCTGATGTTTGAGGACTTCAAGAAGGGATTTGAGTACATGCTTGCCCCGATTAGAACTGGTTGGATGAGGCCGTGGCTTCCAGTCCTTAAGCTACCTGAGTCAAGGGAGGCCTGCGCCGACATCATAGACGCTGGGAATGAGTACCGGATCTGTGCTGAGGTACCTGGAATACCTAAAGAGAAATTGGACATCACGATAACCCCGAGGTCCATCGAGATATCGGGCGAAGCCAGGACGGACATCAGGGAGGAGAAGGAGGGTTTCGTGCGCCAAGAGAGGGGATACTCGAAGATCCACAGGAGCCTTACGTTTCCGGATGAGGTCGTACCGGACAAGGCCGAAGCGGCACTCAAAGATGGACTGCTTGAGATCAGAGTCCCTAAGAAGACGCCTACTGAGGTCAAGAAGCACAGAGTTCAGATCAAGTAGCTCTGGCTGATTCCTATTGGGAACTAGGAATCATTCTACGATGCTACTTCTTTCCTCGAAGGGTTGCCTGCGCCGCTGATTTCCCGAACTCTCTACACTTGTCGAGATCGCTTTCTCCAGGACTTTCGACTACTCTGAGCGTGGGAAGCTTCACGGCCATCCCGAGCACTCTGAGGGCTCCCGATATCCGTTCAAGCGCTTCGCCGCTCCAGCCATACGACCCGAATCCTCCACCTATCTTCCCTCTCAGATTCAACTTGCGCGCTCTTCTCAGCTCATCCAACGACTCTAGGAAGTGACGCATCTCAGAGGTTGTGCTCCCATAATGAGTGGGCGAGCCGACAAGGATCGCGTCAGCCTTTGAGAGGTCGTCCATCGAGAACCTTTCTCCAAGCTTTCGCACTGCGACCTCGGCGCCGGCAGATCTTGCGCCTTCAGCGATCGCGCTCGCCATGTTCGCCGTGTTTCCCGTCTTGCTGTCATAGATGATGAGGATTGTCGTCATCCAAGTAACCTCGCACGAGTCCGTCAACTTCAATCGCAGCGAATAAAAGCGTTTCGAGACATCATTCCCGGGGTTAAGCTTCATGAAGCTGGTGAGCTACAACCACAAAGCTGAGACCAGAATCGGAGTCCAGTCAAACGAGACGATAATCGACCTCCTCTCAGCAAGAAAGGAACTCGCCGAGGGCAAGAACTATGGTTCTATGATGCCGCCCAATCTCACAGACATCGTTTCTCTTCTCGATCGAGGGGAGCAAGCTTTGCGTGCTATCAGAAGTCTTGTGCTCGAAGTTTCGCGTCTCACCTCTGAGGGATCGGATGTCTCTCTGCGAAGAGCAGGCGTCATATTGCCTCTGTCACAGGTTCGCTTGAATTCGCCCATTCCGCGCCCTAGGAAGAACATCGTATGCCTAGGCTTGAACTATCACGATCACTGGGCTGAGACGTTGGGAAGGAGAGGCGAACCCCTTCCCTCAGTTCCAGTCTTCTTCACAAAGTCTCCAACTGCCGTTATAGGTCCGTACGATGACATAGTGTATCCCTCAGCAACTGCCGAGTTGGATTATGAGGTTGAGCTCGCTGTGGTCCTTGGTAGAAGCGGGAAAGACATCTCGAGGGATGATGCCTTAGACTTCGTGGCGGGATACACGATTCTCAACGATGTCAGCGCGAGGGATTTGCAGCGGACACATGGACAATGGTTCAAGAGTAAGAGCCTCGATTCCTTTGCGCCCCTAGGCCCGTATCTAGTCACTAAGGATGAGATAGCTGATCCACATGATCTCGATATGGAACTAACCTTGAATGGGCAGCCACGACAGAGATCCAACACACGAAACATGATCTTCAAGATCCCTGAGATAATCGAGTTTCTCTCTCAGGACATGACGCTTGAGCCGGGAGACATAATCGGGACAGGCACACCTGCTGGCGTAGCACTCGGAATGTCACCGCCAGGATACTTGAAGGTAGGCGATGTCGTGGAGACTCGGATCGAGGGTCTCGGATTCATTAGAAATAAGGTAGTGGCAAAAACCATTTAGACGGCGGAGGCAGGTGGAGGAGTTTTTCGATGCCAAGCCATTTCCCATGTGGGATCAGCCACGCCAAGAAATTGCGGACAAGACATCACGGGATGTTGCTTCAACTTTGAGCGGAAAGACCGTCTTTCTCTACGACGACGCGTTTCTATCCTATGATTTCGGTCCTTCTCACCCTCTTAGGCCCGTAAGGCTGAAACTGGCAGCTGAACTGGCTCGATCGACAGGACTGCTAGAGCAGCCCAATGTATTGCCGGCAAAGCCAAGAATGGCCGATACCGAGCAGGTTCTGTTGTTTCATACAAGGGATTACGTGGACCTAGTTGAGAGGTTGAGTAGAACGGGCGAAGGATTACTTGATCTGGGCGACACACCGTCATTCAAGGGGTGCTTCGAATCCTCCAAGCTTTACGTTGGAGGCTCGATCTTGGCGGCAGACCTATTGATGGAGAAGAAAGCAGATCACGCCTTCAACCCTGCGGGCGGATTACACCACGCGCACCCTGACGCGGCTTCCGGGTTCTGCATCTTCAATGATCCGGCCATTGTAGTCGCCTACCTGAAGCGCCGATACCAAGTGAAGAAGATGCTCTACTTAGACGTGGATGCCCATCATGGAGACGGCGTCATGTACGGCTTCTACTCCGACCCCTCGCTCTTGAACATAGACTTTCATCAAGACGGAAGATACCTCTTTCCGGGGACAGGTTTTCCAAGGGAAATGGGCGAAGGGCAGGCAAGGGGCTTGAAGGTGAATGTGCCTCTGCTTCCTAGAACGGGTGACGTTTCGTATCTTCGAGCATTTCGAGAGATCGTTCCGAGAATGGCTAAGGCGTTTGCGCCTGAGGTCATCCTGATGCAGTGTGGCGCTGACTCGCACTTTGACGACCGTCTCGCGAATCTTGGGTTGACAACCAGCTGCTACGAGCAAATGGTGGAGATGGTTCACTCGTTAGCCCATGAACTGTGCGACGGTAGAGTCCTCTTATTTGGAGGTGGTGGATACTCGCTGAGTAGTGTGGCTCGTTGTTGGACTTTGGCGTTCTCAAAGCTCGCTGAGACACAACTTGAAGATCAGATTCCCAACTCTTGGCGGGAGCAGTATGAGAAAGCATCGGGAGAAACGGCTCCGAGCAGGCTCCGCGATTCAGAAGCTGAGGCCATTCCTGAGCCAGAGATCTGTGCCGAGAACGTTGAGAGGGTGCTCAGAGAGTTGAAAGCTGCCGTTCCTATGCTACGCCGAAACGATCCTCGAGTTGGCATGTCAAGCAAGGCTTTATTTTCGTCCTGACGTATTTTCCTGAGGGCGCATCGTCTAGTTGGTTAGGATGTCACCCTGACACGGTGACGGTCCGCGGTTCAAATCCGCGTGCGCCCACCACCAATTGATTCCTGCCAAGTGAGAACTGGCATCTGCAAAGCGTTATTGCTCTCCTGCCGCCTAGTTTACTAGACGTGATCTGCGTTGGTGAAAAAGGTTCTGAACTACGTAGATCAGAACTATCAGCGCTTCCTGACCGATCTTGAAACCTTGATTCGCCAGCCTAGCGTTGCAGCCAAGAACGAAGGCATGAGGGAGTGCGCTCAGCTTGTCGCAAAGATGATGGAGGAGACCGGCGTCAAGGCAGAATTGCTAGAAGTGGCAGACGCCTTCCCCATAGTCTATGGAGAAATACAATCGAAGAAGAATCCTGACCGGACGGTTCTCTTCTACGACCACTACGATGTCCAACCCGCGGAGCCTTTGGAGCTTTGGGAGACGCCGCCATTCGAGCCATCGGTGAGAGAAGGCAAGATGTTCGGAAGGGGAGTTGCAGACAACAAGGGGAACCTCGTCTCTAGGCTCAAACTAGTGGAATCCTGGCTCAAAACCAAGGGAGACGTTCCCTGCAACTTCAAGTTCCTCGTTGAAGGCGAGGAGGAGATAAGCAGCCTACACCTTGAACAGTACTTCGAACAGTACAGCGACAAGTTCAGGTGTGATGGGGTCGTTTGGGAGTTCGGAGGCGTCGACGAAGAAGACAGGCCGACGATAACCCTTGGCGTGAAGGGGATCCTGTACGTCGAATTGGAGGCAAGAGGCCCCGTAAGGGACGTTCATTCGGCGAATGCCGCCATCGTGGACAACCCTGCTTGGCGTCTCGTCAGGGCCCTTGACACGTTGAAGGACCAGAAGGACCACATTCTGATCCCCGGATGGTACAAAGACGTCAAGCCATTCACGAAAGAGGAGCTGAAGTACCTGAGGGCCGAACCACTCCATGAGAAGGCTATCAAAGAGGAGCTAGGCATCAAATCCTTCATAGGAGGCATGAAGGGCCTTGAAGCCAAGAAGGCGCTGGCAGGCAAGCCCACCTGCACCATATGCGGCCTAGTATCAGGATGGACTGGCCCGCGCATAAAAACCGTTCTACCCTCAAAAGCCCTCGCAAAAGTCGATTTCAGGTTAGTGCTCGCTCAGAAGCCGAAAGCTCTCTTGGGACGACTGAAGAAGCACCTGAGGGCGAAGGGGTACGGTGACATTATTGTGCGCGAACTTGGCATGGAAGAGGCAGCCAGAACTTCGCCCAGCGATCCGTTCGTCAAGGCTGCCTTGGAAGGTGCAAAGCAAGAGTATGCAAAACCACCTGTCGTGAGCATATCGTCGGCAGGGACAGGCCCAATGTATCTGTTCACGAATATCCTCAGGGCTCCGTGCGTATGCATAGGCGTCGGCTACCCGTATACCAGAGGGCACTCGCCGAACGAGAACATTCGAATCCAAGACTTCGTCAAGGCAACGAAGTGGATGGCGAGGACGATACACAATTTTGCCAAGATGAAATGAAGCGTCTCATTGAAGCAGACAAAGCTGCCACACAAGGCGTGAGGCAGCCGCTGATCGTCATAGCTGTCGTTCTGAGCTAGACGATCCTTGTGCCGTCCGTCTTCTTGTTCTGCCACGAGTAGCGACGGAGTTTCGCCGACGCTCCATACCCGCAGGCAGCGCACCTCTTCATGGTGATGTTATATGCTCTGTGACCGCATCGCCGACAGACAATGTGGCTCTTGGAGCGGCCCATCTTGCCATGTGCCGTCGTTCCCTTAGTCATTGTTCAGTTCTCCTGAAACTCCACACGTGACCTGCGATTGATGTCTCATTTCGAAGGATCTAAGTGGAACCCTGTCTCTTGGGCGGTGGGCTGACCAGGACCACGTTGTCTCCACGTACGACTATTGTTCCGAGCTTCCTTCCTTCGGTGCTGGAAATCTCCTCGGCATCCTCGAGAACCAGATTCATGTGCTGGTCGAAACTGAATAGTTTCCCTCGGACACCTCGTCCTCCCTTGAGCTCTACGAGTACTACTTGGTTCAGGCTCTGTTCGAATATCTTGGTGGCTGTATCTGACATATAGACCATCGAAGGCGAATCAATCAACGTTAAGGGCACAAGACACCCAATTTAAGGGTTGCCCCAAGTTGAATGGAACCATGCGAGCTAGAACTTCCCTCCGGGATAAAGATGCGAAGCTCATACTGGCAGATTTCGTGTCAAGGCTCCAACTGGGGGAGGATTTGTTCCCCTCGAAGCCTCGTGTTGAAGCGGTTCAACTCCGAGACGGAGAACTGATACTGATAGACGGCAAGGCCTGCCTCCTGAGGCGACGCGGACAAGTTCTGCCGACACTCAAATTCGATGCCGCAATCCAAAGGCTGCCGAAGATAGTGATTGACATGGGAGCAGTCACGCACATCTGCAACGGTGCAGATGTCATGGTCAGAGGAATCAGTAGCGTCGACCGAGAGTTCAAGAAGGGAGCCCTAGTCGTCATCGTTGATGAGACCCATGGAAAGCCTCTGGCCGTTGGTGAGGCTTTGGAGGATTCGACTTCAATCACTGCAATGGGGAAGGGGAGGGCAATATCCAACTTGCACTTTGTGGGTGATGACGCTTGGGAGGCCATGAAGGCGTTAGCCTAGGAGCTTTTCTTGCTCTTCCTCGATTCCTTGACTGGCAGAGCCTGAGTTCTCCTTCTACGTTCCACGTACTTCCGCAAGACCATTCCGACCGAGAGAATGCCTAGGACAATCACTGCGAGGCCGACTGGCCCTCCGACAGGGGCCAGTAGCGTGTCAAGGGCAGACCCGGCCTCAATCACAACTATTATCGAGATCTCGTTATTCCCGTAGTTCGCCTCTGGGATTCTCCGATCAGGGTTTATCGCCCATCGTACCTCGTAGATTCCCGCTCCGACAGTGACAGGACCAGAAGACCAATCCTGAGCCCCCGCCGGCTCAAGCCTTCCAGGTCCTCCCATAGCCAATGGGCCGCCTCCAAAGTAGGGCTGGACGTAATACCCTTCGGCAAGAGCGCCTCCTATGTTCTTGACCGTGGCGCACACATAGAAGGGCTCGCCAGCCTTCGGTACGATAGGTGTGTTGTTCTTGTCTCCGATCCACACCTTTGAGATGGCAAGGTCCGGCAGAGCCTGCTGACATACGGAGGACATTGACACGATCCCTAGAGCTGCTAGAGAGATTAGTATCCAAGCCCCTGCGTGATTCGGCAACCGGCGCACCATTCCACGATAGGTTCAGGGAAATCATTAAAGCGTTGTCATACTCGATTTGGCTGAAGATGCCTCAACCCAAGGTCTCGGTCATAGTCTCCTGCTACAACAAGGTCGACACAATTGGCGACTGTGTAGAATCCATTCTCCGGCAGGACCTAGACGAATTCGAGGCAATCGTCGTTGACGATGGCTCAACCGACGGGTCCCTGAGGATCCTCGAGGCTCTGGAGGCTCGGTCTTCGTTGAGGATTCTCAGAGGTGAGCACAGGGGCATATCGGCAACGAAGAACAAGGGGTTTGCAGCATCGAAGGGAGACGTTCTCTTGTTCATTGATGGCGACTGTATCTTGGAGCATGGGTCTCTGGCGGAGCTTGCCAGATGTTTCGATGAAGCCTTTGACTGTGTTGGAGGAGAGCTCCGCGCGATCAACTCATCAAACCTGATAGCCAAAACCGTGGAACTCATGCAGAATGAAGTGGAGAGAAAGTGGCCCTTCGGAGCCAATGTTGCATACACTAGGAGGACGCTTGAGAAGACAGGTCTCTTCGATGAGCGCATGGCAGCTGGTGAGGATGCTGAACTATACCTTAGGGCGATGAAGCTAGGCTCCAAATCAATGATCAATCGGAAGGTCATCGCAAGGACGAAGAACCCTGACAGCGTTGCAGACTTCTTCTCTCAACGCCTGAAGTGGGGGAAAGGCTTCTGTCAGCTTACTGAGAGGCATCCTGAAACATTCACCAAGAAGATCAAGGTCTGCTTCATCTGGATGGTAGCGATGCTTCTCTCACCCTTGTTGATTCTATTAGACACTCGACTGGCTTTAGCATTCCCAGCGCTTGTCGTATACAATCTCATGCGCTTCACACCCGGAACCGTGACAATCTACAAGAGGACTGGCGACGCTAAACACTGCGCGATTATTCCTGTTCTGAGGTTCCTCAATGCTTTGGCGTATCTGTATGGGTGGAGCTGCTGGCGCCTTCTAGAGCTTTTGGGCCGGGCGAAATCTCTTGATCCCTTCGTTCCTCCCTCGGGTCCTGACAAGCTTTCTTTCAGTACTGACCTGCCTACTTGATCCAGGGAACCCTGACTTCCTCTATTCGCCACCTAGGCTTGACGTAGCTCCTCTCGATCGGAGTGGTGATACCTGCCTTATGTGCGAGGATACCGGTCCAAGCTATCATCGCACCATTGTCAGTTGCCAACTCCGGTGGGACGACGTGTACCTCCGCATTTCGCTCGCGCGTCATGATCTCCAACATTTCTTGGAGCCGCCTGTTTCGGGCAGAGCCCCCTGTCAATAGAAGGACTCTCTTCTCTGTATGAGCCATAGCTCTCTCAGTAACCTCCGTTAACATTGCAAGCGCGGTTTCCTGAAGACTGTAACACAAGTCCTCAAGCCTTTCCCCTTCCTTGAGGAGTCGAAGAGCCTGAGTGACGAGTCCTGAGAATGCCAGGTCCATTCCTTTGACTAGGTATGGAAGCTCAATGTACTTGGTGCCTCTTGCGGCTGTTTCGACGAATTTGGGGCCAGGCCACGGATTGGAGGGGTCATAGATTCCTGATTCTCTTGCGAATACGTCGAAGGCGTTTCCAATCGCGATGTCTAGAGTTTCGCCGAAAACACGGTACCTGCCCTTCTCGAAAACCACGATCTGCGTCGTTCCTCCGCTGACGTTCAGAACAACTGGATCTGATGCGCCCGTGATGTGTCGTGCTATTTCTATGTGCGCAAGAATGTGGTTCACTCCAACGAGCGGTATCGCGAGGAAGCTTGAGAGTGCCCTAGCAATGGTGGCAGCAGTTCTGAGACATGGCCCCATGCCGGGACCCATGGAAAAGGCTATGAGATCAATGTCTGAAGCGTCTACTCCACCTGCACGTAATGTTTCACGGAGAGCTTTTCCAGAAACATCTGAATGATGCTGCGATGCTTCGCGTGGGTGAATGCCCATCCCTGACGGAGGTATGTACGAATGTCCAACGTTGGCAAGTATCTTTCCCTCAGAATCAACGAGCCCCATTCCTAGAGTGTGGGCCGTACCCTCTACACCCAGACATAGAAGGCCCTCCTTTCTCACTTCGTCCCTGCCCTCCGTGCTAGCGCCTTGAGTACGGTTGAGGCTCGTATGGCTCCTTCTCTCGTTATGATCGGCCGGTCCGCCTTAGTGAGGTCAACGATTGTTGATGGTTTTCTTCTTCTCAACGTACCCGCATCCAGTACGAGATCGATTGCTGTTCTCAGAGCTTTTGGTGTTCTCTTCGGAGAGTAAATCGGTGCCCTTCCCGACATGTTCGCGCTTGTGGATGTGATCGGATACTTCGCTTCTCTGACCAGGGCTAGGGCCACGGGATTTCTTGGTATCCGCGCCGCTACGGCAATAGGCGTCAAAACGTCAGGCGCAGCGGGCTTTTTCCTCAGAGCTAAAGTCAGTGGGCCTGGCATGAACCTCCTAACCAATATCTCCGCGGACTTGTTGAAGTATGCATATTTCTTCCACATCCGAAGTCCTGAAACGATCACAGGAATAGGCTTGTCTGCTGGTCTTCCTTTTGCTTCAAAGATCTTCTTGACGGCAGCCTCCTCCAAGGCGTTTGCGCCAAGCGCATAGCTACTTTCTGTTGGATACATAACCAGGCCGTTGGCATCTAAGACCTCCACTGCCTCCTTGATCGCTGAGCGACTGGGCCTGAGAGGGTCAATTCTTCTTACAGTTGCTCGTTCAGCTGCCTTGAGATGTTTCTTGCATTGTTGGCTTTGACGGTCTGCCATGCCTAGCTATGCTCTCCAGTTCTCCCTCTCGACTTCTTCGCTGAGTGCTGTCAGGATCTTGCTTCTCATCTCGACGAATTCATGGTGAAGCCTATTCCTTGGTCGGGGCGTTCTCATCTCATAACTCTCCTTGACGGACGCAGGCCTTGCCGTTAGAAGAACTATCCGGTCCGCCAGGTACACAGCTTCCTCCACGCTATGAGTGACGAATATCACTGTTTTCTTGGTCTTCCCCCAGATCCCCAGAACCTCGTCCTGCATCATCGTCCTTGTTTGAGCGTCCAGTGAGCCAAAGGGCTCATCCATGAGCAGTACCTTCGGATCGTTTGCCAGGCTTCTTGCGATGGCGACTCGCTGCTTCATCCCCCCCGAAAGTTCTCGAGGATACTTGTTTTCGAATCCATGAAGCCCCACAAGACCTACAAGGTAATCCGCGACCTTTCGACGCGTTTCGTTATCGACGCCATGGATCTCGGGCCCCAACTGAACATTGCCAATCACAGTTCTCCAAGGCAGTAACGCGTACTCTTGAAATACCATCCCACGATCCGGCCCTGGTCCGGCGACCCTTGTTCCATCAAGTAGGACGGAGCCGCTGGTCGGCTCTTCCAGCCCAGCGATTATCCTTAGGATGGTTGTCTTGCCACATCCGCTAGGCCCGACTAGGCATACGAACTCACCGTCTTTGACCACGAAGCTGACTCGTCTGAGCGCCTCAACATCCTTCTCGTTCCTGGACGTAGCTGAGAATACTTTCGATATTTCTCGGAGCTCAATCACCGCCATGCTCATTCCCGCCAACGAAGTAGGTGATCCTCCACTTTTTCTATGGCATAACTCATAGCATATCCAATGGCGCCGATCACTAGCATGCCGACCATGACATTGCTGGTTTCAAGTATGCCGGAATAGTAGATGACCATGTATCCCAATCCTGATCCGGCACCAGTCATCTCGGCCGCAACGAGACACATCCATCCAACCCCGACGCCGATTCGCAGGCCCGCAACAATGGATGGGACAGATGACGGAGTAACAACTTTCACAAGGGTGTCTCGGTCGCTGGCTCCAAGGGTTCGCACAGCCTCCACCAGAACCTTCGAGGTTCCCCTTACCCCTGCTACTGTATTGAGTAGGATTGGAAAGAAGGCTCCGATGAATATCAGAAATACAGCTGGCTTGAATCCAAGCCCGAACCACAACATCGCAATGGGAATCCATGCGATTGGAGGTATAGGTCGAACTATTTCCAAAACTGGTTCCGCAAGGCTCTCAGCAATCTTCGACCAACCAATCGCGATTCCTAGGGGAATCCCTATTCCTGCAGCAATGATGAAGCCTGCTGCAACTCTCGTGAGGCTGATCAGGACGTGCAAGGCGAGTTCTCCTGAGGCCGAGAGACTGATCAGTGAGATCAGGACGGAGGTTGGCCAGGGCAAAAGATGTCTCGGAAAAACCCCCGACCACCCGATGATCTGCCAAACAAGAACCGCCAGGACGACTGAGAGGATTCGCAAATGCTGGTGGCTGACAGCCTTCATGTGACTCCACCTGACAGCAATTAGGATCCGATCACTCTCTTCAGGTAATCCGTGTTGAACAAGCCTTCGATGTATCTATCTATGTTGGGAACATCAGATGTCTTGATTATCTCAAGTTCAATCAGCTTCTGAACGAACTCCTTCGTTTCCTTTATCTTTGGCTCGTAGTCAAAAGGAACTCGACGCCACGATTCCTCAACGACCTGAAGGCTCAATTTCGTGAATTTGGCGGCTATCGCCATTGCTTCACTAGGATGTTCTCGAATGAACCTTGTTGCCTTCACGTGTGCCCTGACGATTTTTTCCACGGCGTCTGGCTGGCTTTTTATGAAGCTTCTGCTTGCAACAAGGACGCAGCATGGGTGTCCTGGCCAAATGTCGCTTGAAGATAGGAGTATTTTCCCTGTTCCAGCTACGATCGCTTGTGCGCAGTACGGCTCCCACGCAATATAGCCATCAAGGTTTCCTATCTCAAGTTGTGCTGGCATGTCAGGGCAGCGGACCTCAATCACGTTCAAGTCCTTGTACGTCATTCCTTGTCGCAACAGAATCATCCTCAATAATACGTCCTGAATCGAGCCGACCATTGGTATGGCTACGTTCCTGCCTCTCAGATCCTGAATCCCATGTATGCCCTCACGGACTATCAGCGCTGACCCTTCGGTGTTCACGGAGGCAAGTATCTGGATGTCTACACCCTTCGCTGAATGAGTCAGGGCGGGAGGCGTGCCCACATATCCTACATCAAGCTCTCCTGCGGCAAAAGCGTTCATCAGAGCCGGACCGGCGGTGAAGGGACCGACAAGGGATACGTTGAGGCCATCTTGCGTAAAATAGCGGTTCTCCACCGCCACAGGCACTGCAAGCTGATGAATGTCGCCGAGAAGATACCCCAACCTCACAGACGGAGGCCTAGAGGCCACGTACTGATAGTAGCTGATACCAGTGACGGCTATGATGGCGACCGCGATGATAGCCAAAATGGACTTTTTCGACAAACGAGCCCACGCTCTCTAAAGCAGGCAGACCCAACGTAACAACATATGCTTTGTCAATAAACCTGACGCTGAGAGACTGATGCCACAATGATTCATGAGTCCTTGCTGCCCTAGTTTTCAAGCCGGAATGTCTGCGCCGAAGTCATTGCGTGAACGCTGACCGTCATGAGACGCAGATTCCAGAAAAGATCGTTGAATGCCCGCTTCCACGCTCATCCACGGCGGTGCCGGCGCTCGGACCGAGGATCGAATCAAGCCCGGCCTTCAAGGTGCTACAGCGGCGGCGAAGGCCAGATTCGAGATCTTGAAATTAAATGGCTCCTCGTTAGACGCAGTTGAGGCCGCAGAAGAAGCTGCAGCCGAACAGTCCGATCTGATCTCTCTTCATCTTCTCCAAAAGCCTTAAAAGAACCGTACCATAGGCAAGACTCAGCTCCAGATTTTGGGAGGGCAAAATATTGGAAGAAGAACCAGCTGAAGAAGAGGAAGAGTGGGGCGAAGAGGAAGGACTTGAGGAGGAAGAGTGGTAGTCGCCTCCCATCTCTTTCTTTCTGGCGGGCCTGACTGGAGAACCGTTCCAATTTTTTGTTGATGCAAGTGACTAGTAATGGTTCGCATTGCAGTCATAGATAGAGACAGATGCAAACCTAAAGAATGTGACCAGCCATGCATACGATTCTGTCCACCTGTACGTTCAAGAATAGAGGCCATTCGATTCGAGGAAGGAGAAGACAAGCCTACCATCGTTGAATCTCTCTGTACTGGATGCGGAATATGCGTGAAGAAATGCCCGTTCCGATGCATCACAGTAGTCAACCTTCCCGAGGAGCTTGAAGGTGAATGCAGTCACAGATACGGACCCAATATGTTCAAACTATATCGCCTGCCTACGCCGCAGAGGGGAATCATAACCGGCCTGATCGGCCGTAACGGCACGGGGAAATCTACGGCGCTTAAGATTCTCGCAGGAGAGTTGAAGCCCAACCTAGGGAGATATGAATCGCCGCCTGACTGGACTGAGGTCATAAGACAGTATCGGGGCTCCATTCTTCAAGACTACTTCGGCCGTCTCAGTCAAGGACGGTTGAAGGTCATTCATAAGCCTCAATATGTAGACGCGATACCGAAGAAAATCAAGGGAAAAGTCTCCTCAATTCTAGAAAGATCGGATGACAGGAAAGTCCTGGACAAGGTTTCACGTCAACTTCAGATCCAGAATATTCTGGGCCGAGAAATAGGCGTTCTAAGCGGCGGAGAACTTCAAGCCGTTTCAATAGCTGCAGCTGTATCCAGAGAGGCCGACGTGTACCTGTTCGATGAGCCTTCAAGCCACCTCGACATCAGCCAGAGAATAAGAGCCGCAAAGACGATCAGGTCGCTCGTCGACGAGGAAAAAACCGTCATCTTGGCAGAACATGACCTTGCGATGCTCGACTACTTGTCCGATCAAGTCTGTGTTCTGTACGGAGAAGCCGGAGTGTACGGAATTGTGTCTCACAGCCACGGCGTTCGAGTCGGAGTGAACATATTTCTTGATGGCTTCATACCGGACGAGAACATGAGATTTAGATCCGAAGCGATCAGATTTCATGTAAGACCACCCAGAGAAGCCCCTCCTGCCCACTTATGGAAAATCGAATGGGACGCGATGGAGAAGCGCTTTCGCGGATTTTCCCTTCGAGTCGAGCCAGGGGACATCAGGAGAGGCGAAGTTGTGGGCATAATGGGACCAAACGGGATCGGAAAGACCACCTTCATCAAGCTTCTTGCCGGATTGGAGAAGCCTGACAAAGGTCTTGCTCCAAGCCTCAGCGGATTTTCCATCAGCTACAAGCCACAGTACATCTCGGCGGAATATGAAGGTCCGGTGAACTCACTTCTGCTCAGCATCGCGGGAGAAAGATTCGAGTCAAACTATTTTCAAGAAGAAGTAATTCGCCGCCTGAGCCTAGAAGCTTTTCTGGAAAGGGACGTCAGAGATCTGAGTGGCGGAGAGCTGCAACGGGTTGCAGTAGCAGCTTGTCTGGCGAAGAAGGCTCAGCTGTACCTCCTCGATGAGCCCAGCGCATATCTGGATGTTGAAGAGAGATTGTCAGTAGCTAGGGCTGTACGGAAAGCTGTGGAGGACAGCGAGGCTTTTGCCTACGTGGTTGAACATGACATAGCCATTCAGGATTTCATGGCAGACAGGTTGATGATTTTCTCAGGAAGGCCCGGTACCAAAGGCATGGCGACATCACCTTCATCACTGAGGGACGGAATGAACAAGTTCCTCCAAGAGATGGATACCACCTTTCGAAGAGATCCGGAAACGGGCAGACCCCGCGTGAACAAACTCGGGAGCAAAACCGATCGGATACAGAAGGAAGCAGGAGAATACTACTACGTGCCCTCAGGTGCAAAAGATTAAGGCGTCCCTTCAGTTGATCCGTTTTCCAAATCTGTTCGAAGTACAATTGCTTATATCACGCACCTAAGCCGTAGAAGCCCATCTTCGAGGAGTTGCACGAATGCGAAGGATCCTCAAACTATTCGTTGCAGTTTTCCTAGTCCTCGTTAGCGCTATGAGTGCGAGCCCAATAACGCAAGTTTTCGGCTCCCAGAACGCAATAGCCAACGTTTCAGTAGCGGCCACAAGAACCGTACCATTATCCCTCAAGATCGTCTTCATCGGGTTCAACCAATCCACAATAAACACGACCTACCTCTTATGGAAGGAGAATATTCCATTCGAGCGAGTGAATCAAGCTATATCAGAGCCTGGAGACACAGGGGTGGTTTTCGAGCTTAGCTACGAGTTCCTCTTCGCAAGCTCCTTCTTCGAAAAGGAGCTCTTGAATTTCCTAAGGAACAACGAGACCTCACTGAGGATGCTGAATCCTTGGTTCGGAGTTCAGATCAACAACACTCTGTATGACGCGAACAAACTTGAAGACTGGTTATATGCGAACCAACATATGTACGGAGGCTTCCCTCCTAATGGCTACACATTCTTCGTGGCCAATCTTACTCAGTTGCCATCTGTCACCTATGACCAGATAGGCCGACCCTGGCTAGGGAAAACACCTACTCCTCACTACTACAACGTCGAATACTATGATCTTGATCTAGCCTATAGAATCAGAAACAGAGAATTCATGACTGCATGGGGAGGACATCACAGGTTCTGGTTCCTTGACCTTAGTGCAGGACCCTCCTTCAACACCCCAGAAGATGCACCTCTTCAGGCAGTGCTCACAGCCCTGGAAATCGACGTCAATACTCCGTATGGAAAGGCTTGGCTTACAGAGTATCTAGCGGACTACATCTGGGAATCAGTTTGGAACCTAGCCGTTCCTCAATTCACGCATAGGCCGATATACTCCGAGAAATACCGCATTGCCATCACGGTTTTCGATAACAGAACCAAGCAGGAAAAAGACCAAATCCCGATACGAAAAACGATCAGGGCCGACGTTATCAAGAACTCCTATAGGGATCTGCTACCTTACAGCGATTTTGAGGTATCCATCGCATTTCTGAACTCTACTGATGATCAACGCCTTTCGAATGAACTGGCCAATGCCTACAAACACTCCAAAGATCCGGAGCTTCGTTACGTCGACCTCAGGCCGATCTACAAATACCTGCAGGGCAAGCTCGCTGACTACGTCGCAAACATCTCGAGAGACGAGAAGGAAGTTACGATACCTGTATTCTGCTTTGCCTTCAGCAAGACGTACCTAGGTTACACGTACAAGTGGGATGTCATGCAGCAAAGTTTGGCAACGGACACGCTCTCGGGACTGGCCCAGGAGGACATGGTAATATGCGCCCTAACACAGGTGAACGAGCTAGACCGTGGGGGCATAGTAACGCCGCCTCAACCGAACAAGGGAATGGGATTCTCATACGTTGTAGTTCATGAGGTCGGTCACATGCTTGGCCTCATGCATCCACACCAATACGGTGATGTCCAAGATTTCGTAGCTTCGGCCATGAGCTACTTCTGCCATGACTACAACTTCAGTCAATTTGACAAAGACGCATTGCGTAGAATGCACTCTGACACCGTTATTATGCGTACGTTGGCGAAGGTGGCCGAGGCAAGGACTGTTGCAGAGACAAAGGCGATGAATCAACTTGTACTTTCGAAGCTTGCCAAATCCGAAGAACTCCTAGCGCAAGCAGAGGAACATTACTTGTCAATGGACTACGTTTCTGCATTCGGAGAGGCGATCGACGCACAAAAGCTTGCATACGAGGCCTTGGCTGATGTCGGACTCCTTCCTAAGGCTGCCCCCTTCTGGGCGACACTCTTCTTGATAGTAGGGGTCATAATTGGATGCCTAATCAAGAGATCTCTTGAGAAAAAACTGCGAGTTCTAGTTCGGAATGTGGAAAAGAACCTTATCCCCGAGAACCTTTAACTAGTTGACTTAGGCGTTGTGGTAGCCGATGGCATTGAGGCGCAGCTACTGTCTTGAGTGTGGTGGCGAGCTATCATATGATTCAGTCCTCAAGCAATACGTGTGCCGTAGCTGCGGGTTGACCTTCACGGCCCAAGAGCTTACCGAAGGAAGGGATAAGATGTTCGAGGGAAGAGGCCGTGCGGAAGAGGAACGTAGGCGAAGGCAGAAAGAATATCTGAAGTGGTGGCTTTCTAGGAAATAGGCGTCACACTCAACGAGATGCCTAGTAATGACTTGTAGCGTTGAGCTTGTCTGCATAGGGAATGAGCTTCTGACTGGCAGAACGGCAAACACAAATGCTACCTGGCTTGCCAAGAGGATGACGTCTCTGGGCGCTTCCGTCAAAAGAGTCACAACGGTTGGCGACGATGCCAGAGAGATCCGACAAGCAGTGAGAAGCGTTCTTGCGCGAGCGCCTGACTTCATATTGACCTCGGGAGGCCTTGGTCCGACGTTTGATGATGTCACAATAGCGTCTGTATCTCAGGCGGTTGGTCTGCCTCTCAGGGTGAACAAGGAGGCCCTGAATCAGATCAGGGCCAGATATCGAGAGATCTTCTCTCCACGACGATATGTGCTAACGAAGTTTCGACTCAAGATGGCTACTTTTCCAGTAGGGGCGAGACCACTTCCAAACCCCGTCGGTACGGCTCCGGGCATGATGCTTTTGGCTGGCAGAATATCAGTCATATGCCTACCCGGCGTCCCAGGGGAACTGCGCGCTATTGTTTCGAGGCATGTGGTTCCTTTGATCAGGCTCAGAACAAGGGGGGAGGCATATCTGTCTCGTACGATTCAAGTGCGAAGGATTTTCGAGTCAGAGCTCGCCCCTTTGATAAATCGGGTGATGAAGCAGCATCCTGAAGTCTATGTCAAGTCTCACCCGCAAGGGGGGGAAGGAAGGGCTATGTCCCGAATAAGTCTAGATTTCTCCTATAGAGGTCACAATTCTGAGAAGGGTCGGCGTATCCTGTCCGAAGCGATTGCAGAGATGACGCGTCTCTTGGCCAGCGGGGCCCGAAAGGTCACCTAGGGTCATTACTGCCATCCGCAACGTTTTTGATTCTCTTACGCTCTACGCGGTAGTGGTTGGCATGGCGATGAAGTTTCAGGCTAGACTCTGAAAGATTATGTGGAGGAATCTGGGTTACGAAGCCTAGCCAACCTCCGGCAGAACACTGAGATGATGTTGTTTGAAGGTCATCTTCATAGTTGGGATGGCGGGCTCCGGAAAGTCGCTACTGACTGCGAGCTTTCAAGAATGGCTTAGACTCCGGGAACAGAATTTGGTCGTTCTCAATCTGGATCCTGGAGCTCAAAACCTACCTTACACCGCCGATGTGGACGTACGGACCTACGTTGACATGGAAAACTTGATGCTACAATATCGTCTCGGGCCAAATGGAGCTTTGGTCATGGCAGCAGACTTGGTCGGAGAATACATCGAAGAGATCAAAGAAGAGATAGACGAAACCGGAACCGATATCCTCATGGTCGACACACCTGGCCAGATGGAGCTCTTTGCGTTTCGAGAAAGTGGACCGTTCATATCTCAAGCTCTAGGGGAGGAGGAGAAGGCAATACTCTACTTGTTTGATGCGCCGTTCTGCAGGAACGCGTTGAACTATGTATCGAATATGTTTATCGCCACGGCGATATACAGCAGGTTAGCTCTGCCTCAAGTCTACGCATTGACAAAAACAGATCTCATCATGCCTCAAGAGTTACAGGAAATCCTAATACGATCAGAAGACTCCGATTCCCTGGAATCCGCGATCGAGACGAAGCTTGGCGAAGCAGCTTCTATCGTTATCCGGGATCTTGCAAGGTCCATCACAACATCCGGCCTCGAATTTGACCCAGTTCCAGTTTCAGCGAAGGACAATACGGGACTTGGTGATCTCTATGCAGAACTGACTCGGGTGCTTTCGAGAGGCGAGGAACCTACTCAGTAGAGCTGAAAGGCTTTTAGGTCCTGTAGGCGAATTAACCTACTCTCCCATGTCCTCTCCGAAAAGCGCGCTAGGCTTGCCGATTGTGGCATGGCTAGTGATAGCGGCGGCTTTCCTTGGTTTCGTCGCAGTCGTTCGAGGAAAGAGACTGAGGACTCGAGAGATCTCATTAATAGCGGCACTAGTCTCAGCATGCTTGGCCAGCAATTACGCCTTGATCTGGCTTCCTAACATAAAGGCAATGGATCTGATAGTCTTCGTTAGTGGACTGCATTTTGGCGGATACATCGGGGCGATGGTAGGCGTTCTTGTGTGGGCGATATATGGATCCGTGAATCCCTACGGGTTCGTCTTGCCTATTTGGCTGGGATGTATGGCTTCTGAATCCCTGTTTGGTATTGGGGGAGGAGCGGTCCGTGGATATTCCTCAAGGAATCGCGCCAATGTTGGGCAACCAGCATGGCTAATGGCCGTTGTGGGATTTCTAATAACCTTCATCTATGATCTTGCGATGAATTTCATGAGCGCAATAACAATCAGTTGGTTTGAGACACGCCTTGAAACGATTGTTGCCGTAATTGTTTCGGGAATTCCTTTTGCAGTGGTTCATGAACTCAGTAATGGAATAATCTTCTTTCTAGGAGTTGGCCCTCTTGACTCTTCTATTGGAAGAATAGCTGGGAGTAAGAATTGTGTTGACTGACAGAAGACAATGTTGGAGAATCGCAGCTTGCGTCTTCCTCTGTTGGGCTCTGGCAGCATCGATGCTTGCAGTCTACTACCAGCGTCAATACGCTCAAACCTTACAACGATTCGAATCGACAACGATCAGGATCTACGTTATCTTCGACTATGGAAATGGCTCAACGTACAGAAGGCAACATAGAGACACGCTAGCCCTCGCAGGTGAATCCTTACTACTAGTAACGATCAGGCTAGCCAAGGTGAAGTATGACACATACGCGATTGGAGTGCTTGTTGTCTCAATTGACGGAATCGAGAACACAAAGACCAAGGCATGGCTCTGGTACCATTGGGACGACCAGTCCAAGAGTTGGCTTCTCGGCGAGACAGGACCAGACGGATTCATCCCGCGAAACGGCCAAGTCTTGATCTGGTACTACACCTCCTTTGAGCCATGGCCGCCAAGCCCTCCAGATCCTCCAAGTATGGCTATGCATGAGGGCTGCTTTCAGGGATGCTGCGGAAAATGAATAGGCTTGACGAGACATACTTGCTTCTGGTCCTAAGGGAGCTGAAGACCGTTGGGAGATATCGTCTCTCAGCGATTCTCCAGAAGCCAGAAGGTGCTGTAAGAGGCATACTGAGGAGATATCGGCAAAGAGGAATGATAGTTTCCAAACCCAGGAAAGGTGTTTCGTTAACGGCCAAGGGTTTACAGAAACTCAATCAGCTATTGTCAGACCTCTCAATCGGAAAGACACAGGTGATCAAGGGAAAAATGCTCGGAGTTGGTCCAGAGAATGTGCTTTTGCACATCAAGGATAAGGGGCACCAAGTAAAGCTAGGTGTGGAACAAAGAGACGCAGCTGTGGCAGCAGGAGCCCGTGGAGCTCTTATTCTGGTCTACAAGAATCGCATCCTAAGTCTTCCTGGTGTCTACAGGGATATCGCCAGAGACCTAGGGCTTGAGAGAAACCTGTTAGGGGGCATTCACACATCTGAGAACGATGTTCTGGCTGTCTCCTTTGCTGAGGCTTGGTGGAAGGCCATGAGAGGAGGAATCGCAATTGCTGAATCTCTTTCCTGAAAGATACCTCGCGCCGCTGTATGCCTAGTCCTATACTCACCTGACGAGGCACCCCTGTAACTTCTCGATGAAATTGGGGACATTCACTCTCGACCTGTCAAGGCTTTGGAGGCTTTCGCTGATCGATCTACTACTACTCATGAAAAGATTAAAAGCGAAGTTCCCAAATGTTCTCGCCCGTCTGATTGTAACAAGCTTCTCATGTTTGAAGATCTTCAACTAGGCGTGATGACGATGGGGAGAAAAACAAGCGAAATAGTCCAAAGAGCACTAGAAGGCGGACGCCTAAACCTGCTTGAACCTGAAGCCAAAGCAATCTGTTTGGACTATCACATACCCGTTCCACCATTTGAGTTGGCGAGGAACGCTGATGAGGCGTCGAGTGCTGCTGAAAGGCTCGGTTACCCCGTTGTGCTCAAAATTGTCTCTCCAGACATTTTGCACAAGACTGAGGCTGGCGGAGTCATGCTAGGCATCAGAAGCACGGCGGAAGTCAGAGAGGCCTTCACAAGAATATCAGACAATGCGGAAAAGTATGATTCAAAGGCAAAAATCGAGGGAATTCTAGTCCAGAAGATGGCTCCTCAAGGAACGGAGGTTATCGTGGGAGGCTTAGTGGATCCCCAATTTGGTCAGACTCTGATGTTTGGTCTCGGAGGGGTCTTCGTTGAAATCTTGAATGATGTCACACTGAGGATTGCACCAATCGCCGAGCAAGATGCTCGTGAGATGGTTCGTGAAGTCAAGGCCTATCCGATGTTGAAAGGTTACAGAGGCAGCCCTCCGGTCGACGAAGACACTATAGTACATATTCTACTGGCGGCTTCGGATCTCATGATGGAAAATCCGCAGATCAATCAGATGGATCTGAACCCGATAATGGCCTACGAGAAAGGCGCCAACGTAGTTGACGCAAGAATGATCCTGCAGAGCTAACAGACCGTCATTCCTCGTCGAAGCAGCTCTCGCAGTTCCCAGTTCAAAATGCCTCTACGCTTCTCCATTCAATATTAATACGGAACAACAGCAATTTCGGCCGGCGTCACATGTGATCCTGACACTTTGCCAAAGCTTATTTAAGAAGGAAAATTCTCCCTCTTACATTATTGTCTGGTCGTGGTTGAGGGCTGGAAATGGCGCAGGTTGCGGAGACGGTCGAGGCTCTCGACGAGAAGATCACGTCGTCGAGAGCTACACGCGACCAGCTAGATGACCAGGCGAGGCTTCTGGCTCAGAAGAGAGACGAACAGAACACTCAGTTCCAGAAGCTGAAGGAGCAAATTCATGAACTAAGAGAAAAGAGGGACTCGCTAAACCTACAAGTGCAAGTGCTCAAGGCGAAGAGGGACAAGGCAAGAAAGAGAGTGAAAACCAAGCGTGACGAGATGGATTCTACAAGGAACATGATTACCGAGCTTGAGAAGAGAGCTTCCGGCAGCTACTCGAGCCTAAAGAAGAGGATGCAAGAGTTAGAGTGGAGAATACAGACGAACCCTCTCTCAGCAAAGGAGGAATCTAGACTTATCGGTCAGATCAAGGGGCTCGAATCCCGAGTTGCAGTCCACGACAGAATACTTCGGTTGAGAGACAAACTG
Organism: uncultured Candidatus Bathyarchaeia archaeon; assembly: GCA_964529995.1. GTDB lineage: Archaea > Thermoproteota > Bathyarchaeia > 40CM-2-53-6 > JALHTG01 > JALHTG01. The sequence goes on along the minus strand of CAZGZF010000001.1, from coordinate 19,564 downwards.
ATCATGCTTCAGGCCGAGATCAATGCCGCTCGGCTCGAGGCCAACGAGGCACATGACAAGCTGAGCATATTTGCGGAGGAGAGCGAAGTCTATCATCAGAAGATGATTGAGGTCTCCAAGCAGGCGTCGGATCTGAAATCGAAGGCCGACGAGGCTCATCTTAACTATGTTCAGCTGAAACAACAGGCCGACGAGGCTCATTCCGAGTATGTAAATGCGAAGCAACTCAGACAGAGGATTATCACAGAAGACCAGATGACCCGACTCAGGAAGCAGCAACAGGTCAAGAAGAAGGTTGAGGATATGGCTGAGGGGAAGTTAAGAAGGGGGGAGAAGCTTTCCCTTGATGAGTTCAGGGCTCTTGTCGAAAAAGGGGCGCTATAGGTCCCGCATAAGCTGTCCACTTGTCACTGTTCATATCCAGAGTTCTGAACTCAAGCCATGAGGAATAAGAAGGTTGGCTAAGGTAGCTGTTATCGGTGGATCAGGTCTCGAAAACATGCTGAGGGGAGGAAAGGTCGTTGACGTTGAAACTCGATATGGCAAGTCTCCCCCGGTGACAATCGGCACCATTGACGCCCACGCTGTTGTCTTCGTTGCAAGACATGGCGCGGGACACACGGTTCCACCGCACAAAGTGAACTATCGAGCGATTATCGCCGGGATTAGGAATCTAGGTGTTGAGCGAGTTATCGCAACGAATGCAGTAGGCGCCATCAATAGGAGGTACAAGCCAGGAGACATAGCAATACCTCTGGACATCATAGACTTTACAAAGTCAAGGCCCGGAACACTATACAATGAGGCTCCTGTAACGCACATAGATGTTACTCAACCATATTGCCCAGGTCTGAGACAGGTTCTTGTCAAATCTGCCAAGAAGCACGCCAAACGGGTTTGGAAAGACTCGGTGATAGCTTGCACAGAAGGACCGCGTTTCGAGACTCCGGCAGAGATAAGGATGTTCAGTCTTCTGGGATGTGATTTGGTCGGAATGACGGGGGCTCCAGAGGTCTTCCTTGCAAGGGAAGCGGGGCTATGCTACGCTACAATTTGCTTTGTATCGAATATGGCTGCAGGACTACAGGCCAAAGTGACCCATGAAGAGGTGGAAAAAATAGGTTCGAGAATGGCCTCAACCATAAGAGCCATAGCGTCTGAAACAATTGCTCAACTAGGCAGTGTCGAAGCTTGCACGTGTAGAACACTGCCAAAGAGGGGAGCGTAGAAGTTAGGTTGCTTCGCAGCCTATTGGAAGCGATCGGCGTCTACAAGATCTACGAGAAATGGCTCTTTGACCAAGTCAGGCACAAAGAGATGCCTCAGCACATAGGGGTTGTATTGGACGGGAATCGGAGATGGGCTGTGGGACGCATGCTTCCTCCTTGGGAGGGCCATAAATTCGGCGCGAAGAAGGCAGAGGACTTTCTCGAATGGTGCCTGCAACTTGGGATACAGACTATCACTGCTTACGTCTTCTCAACTGAGAACTTCGAGAGATCAGAGAACGAAGTCTCTCAGATCTTCAGCATTGTCGAAGACCAGGCAAGAAGGCTTGACGGGGACCGCAGATTAGCGGAAAACGAAGTCAGAGTGAAGGCAATCGGAAGGATCGAGCTTCTTCCAGGCCGAATCCAGCAGTTGATCACGAAGGTTGAGGACCAAACGAAGAACTACGACAAGCATTTCCTCAACATAGCAATCGCGTACGGAGGCCGAGCTGAGATTGTTGACGCTGTGAGAAAAATGGCCGGAGATCTACAGAACGGAACGATATTGCCCCAGAACATCGAGGAAGACACTTTCCGAGAATATCTGTACACGGCGCATCTTCCCAATCCCTATCCAGACCTAATCATAAGGACTTCTGGTGAGGAAAGGCTTAGCGGCTTTCTACTTTGGCAGTCAGCATACAGTGAACTTTGCTTCCTTGACGTATATTGGCCGGAATTTCGCAAGATCGATCTCCTTCGCGCAATAAGAATCTATCAGAAAAGAAAGCGAACATATGGCCGCTAGGTTATGCCACACCTCTGTGCCTCCTCTTGCGGTTCCTCGGCGGATTACCTAGAGGATCACTCAGAGGTCATGGACGACTCTAACCGGGGCGACATGATCCGTCAGCCTCATTCGGCATCGTGTGCCTAGAAGAGAACAGGAGATGATGCGTCATTGAAACGACCCTGTTTCAGTGTGAGGCCTATTTCTTCTCAAGAACTCAACCTATCTCCTGCACTATTGTGCTTTCTGCTTCTTGGTCCCTTGTTCTCTGCTGGAGAAGGGCGCATGGCCATCAAGTCCTCTCTCGCGTTCGGTCCTGAAGAAAACAAGGCGACGTCTCTTGCTATGAGAGAATTCACGCTGTATGCGGGTTTGAACACTGTTCCTGCAATGATTGTCAGGGTTGACATCAAGTCGATGAGCAAATCAGCCTCCGCTCTGAGATTGTCAATAGGTGAAGACTCAATCTACTCTCTGCTGATTGTCGGAGACCACCTGTACGCGGGACTGTACACTTCACCAGGTAAGATTGTGAAGGTTCACATGGCGAGCTTCTCCAAGGTGGAGACGTTGACTCTGCCGATTGGCGAGAACTGGGTCAGCTCATTGGCAAGCTCAAATGGCTTTCTCTACGCAGGCCTGAGGATGTGGCCCGGTAAGATTGTCAAAATCGACCTCAACACTTTCAAGAGAACCGGCCTTCTTGAGCTACGGCCGGGAGAGAACAATGTCTACTCGATGGCGATTAGCGACCGGCATCTCTATGCAAACATTGCGATGAACCCTGGAGGGGTTGCAAAGATCGACCTAGAAACTTTTCGTCAAGTGGGATCGCTACGATTTCTACCAGGAGAAGACTTTGCTCAACCAGTCTATATTTCAGGGGATTTTCTGTTCGCAGGATTTTACAGCAAACCAGGAGGAATAGCGAGAGTTGACTTGAGAAAATTCGAACAAGTTGACCCATCCGCGCATTTCTACAAGGATGAAGATAATGTTCGGAGTCTTGTTGTTCATCAAGGCTTCGTTTATGCCGGGCTTGACACTCGCCCTGGCAAAATCATCAGGCTGGACCAGAACCTCAGGCGATTGGACACGCTGTCGCTAGAAGAAGGCTATGACGGAGTCTATGCGTTTGTTCCGTTGAATGACCTAATTGTCTGCTGCATATACAGTTCCCCAGGGAGGATTCTGCTGCTTAGTTCAGGGACGCCTTCTGAATCTTCATCTTATCAAATCGCGTTTTTTGTATTCTCTTTCATATTGCTGTGCCTTGCTTTCTGGATCTTCAGGAAGAAGAAGCTGAAGTAACTGAGGTTCTTTCGTGATCTGACAGAGGCTTGTAGAAATCGCCCTATGTCCTCTGGGAATCGTTAGTAGTCTATCATCGTTTGCTCCGAGAATGACAACCGAGATCCGCATCATCTGACGGTTTTATGCATACTTGCCTCAAAAGATTATACGATTGCAGGCCTCCACGCAACGGCACGAAGTCGGAGAACGTTGACGGTAGGATTTCGCCGAATACTCTTGCTTCTTTTGGCAATCACATCATTGTCGATCAGTACTGCTGTAGTCTCGTCTGTTTCGGCGACGCATTATGTTAGGTCTTCTTCCACCCTGGAGGCGATGCCCTACTCCGCAAGAAACCGGGTAGTTGAGTTCTCGGTGGACGGGGAGACAAAGAACGGCGATTACATCAAAGCGACGAATGAAGGAGGAGTCGCATTCGTCAAGGGAATACACTTCAGGTTGATTCCTTGGAACGTCGTGTACGACCCGAGAACAAGAGCATGGGTGGTGTTCTTGGCTAACGTGACATCGAAAAACTTCCGAATAGTATATGCGTACCTACACAACGGGACCGGAGCCTTCACCATCTGGTACTACGACTACGAGAATTCCTCGTTCGATGGCTACATATTCTACGGTGCGGATCACATTGCCAACAAGACGGCTATGACCCCGTCTGTCCAGATGCCGAAGCTGTCAATTGTGCCAGAAGCGAAACAGCCAAGTGGAATATCTGCGCTAGGGCCCACGCTCTTCGTCACCGATCAACGGGGGCTATACATCAACCGAACCGAGACTCTGTTCCTCTACCCAATCCTTTATCGAGGCTTCACAGGTACGAGTGAACTTTGGCTTTTGGCCGATGATCGTCAGGGCGGATACTACTACTCAATATTCTACCTGTTCGAGAATGACAGAGACCACGTATTTCGGGGTCACACAGTCCGTCTGAATGATCTCTACCAGATTGCATTCGAAAATATTGCAGCTCAATGGACGCCTGGCCTCTTCCCATTCTTGTTGAATGTCAACTCCGACTTGAGCAATGTGACAGTCAAGATCAACGGTTTTCCGTTCAAGGCAGATGGGTTTGGAAGGATCGAGATACGTGTTCCAGCAGGAGACATCCACATCGAGGCCCAGAAGGAGATAGCAGTCGGGCGAGGCGTAAGAAAGGTCTTCGACGAGTGGAAGTGGCTCACAAGGTCAAATCCTACCACCCTAAGAATGACAAGTAATGCGAACCTGTACCTCTCATACAGGACGCAGTTCTATCTATCGGTGAGTTCCCAACACGGGGCTCCAGTCGGCGAAGGATGGTATGAGGCAGGCACAGCCGCCAACGTCACTGTAAATCCCATCATTGATTTCATGAACGGAACGAGACTGGTCTTCTCTTGTTGGACAGGAGATGAGAAGATCGACAGCTCTGCGGGCAGAATAATTATTGACAGACCGAAGACACTGCGCGCAAACTGGAGGTGGCAATATGAGATCCAAATTTCGACAAGGGGGCTACCTCCCGACACGTCTGTCAGTGTCACGGTGAATGAGAATAGGACAAGTTTAACCGTACCCTTCAAACACAGGCAGTGGATTGACTCCAATTCAGCTCTGATTATCAGTATATTCCCAACCAATCTGACCTCGAGTGAGACCAGATTTGTTTTTCGTCAATGGCAGATGGAGACGGGGGGAACAGTAACTTTCCCAATCAGCGTGACAAGCCCTATGCAACTGATAGCGAGATATGAGACTGCCGAGCCTTTTGCTGGAAAGATAACAATCTACGCCGTTCCCAGCACTCTGCTTCCAGGGGACATAGTTACACTCAAGGGTAGTATTAGCCCTGCTCGGTCTGACACCAACGTTACCATATTCTGGAGTCCAGAGTCGGCGGAGTGGCTTTCTATCGGGACAGTCACAGCAGACTCAAAGGGCAGCTATGAGTTCACATGGAAACCTTGGGACATTGAGAAGATCTACTTCAAGGCTAGATGGACCTATGACCTCGACTACGAGCCGATAGAGAGTCCTGTTGCCGTCGTGACTCGAATCATCCCGCCGAAAGGGGCCTCTTCAAAATGGCCGGAGTTTCTACAAAGCTTCGTCAAATTCCTTGACACCTTGCATGTACCCAGTAGATTGACGGCGATGCTCCTCTATCCCCTGATCAGCGTCAATGCATTGGTTGGGACGCATTTCACGGCTATGGGAGGTCCTCAATGGCTTCAGGAAGTTTTGGTGTGGATTCTGACGGGGGCCTTGGTGGGTCCGCTCTACATCGGGCCCTTTCTTGTTATCTTTGCCGTGGCATGGAGGAAATTCACGCGGAGAAAGCCGTCAGCAAGACCACTTCTGCCGATGGCCGTCTTGACCTTCATCGGAATGGGACTAACGCTGCTCGGGCAGTTCTTGTCCACACCCCTGATCGCTCAATTGGGGTTTGCGATTGCTACAATCGCTCCATCGTTTCTAACAGCGTTTCTAGCTGCATTTGTAGCAGCAAAAATCTCATAGGTCCTCACATGTCTTTGGCCTCAGGACTGATTGTGATACTGCCACACGTCATGCGGAAAGTGGACGTTCAAAGTTCGTTATGACCTACTGGTCTGTCATATCTTCCTTTTAAGGGCCAAGGACTCCCTCGCGACCGTGGATAGCTGCAACTATCGACGCCTGAGCAGAAAAATGACCCGCACATGTAGATTTTCACTGAATTCTGTCGCGGGCTCTGCATGATATTGTGCTCTGAACCGCTTTATTTCACGGAAAGGGCAATGAAAGGCGCTTCGCGGCCGCTCGATAGCAGAATACTTGTGAGAAGGAGGAACACAAGTGAAACATACCTGTAGCACGATCCTCACGCTGCTTGCTCTTCTGACTTCCATTTCTGCTACATTTGGCGGAACTGCAGGTCCCTGGCTCGGCACTCCATCAATTCGGGCCAGTGCTCCAAACAGCTTCTCGCCTCCATTCAATGAGACTGTTCCGATACCAGTCCCGCTCACAATCTCGCTCGGATATCCGCTGGCACCTTCAGGCTCTCAGCCTGCAATCGTGCTTTGCGTCGAGTTCACAAATGTGAATCACACGAAGACCAAGAACGAAATCCAAGACGTCGTCTTCAGTAGGGTTAGCCACTACTACCAAGAGAACTCATACAACAAGATCTCTCTTGCAGGAGATGTTTCTCGATGGTACCAAATGAACAAGACCGTCGGGGCATACGGGCGAGATGGGTTGAGCATCGATGACCCGAACGGCGACGGATCTCCTGACAGCTGGATCCTCATCCAAGAGGCAATCGACGCAGCCGACTCAGAGATAGATTTCAGCAAGTATTCCTATGTCATGGTACTTCATGCTGGGTCAGGCCAAGAAACTTCAGGTAACCCGAACGACTTGTGGTCCTGTGCTTACCTCATGGGGGTCTGGTTCAGGACACGAGACGGGATCTCCTTTTCGAAGGCAATGATCGTCCCAGAGACTGAGAGTCAAGGAGCAGACATTGTGGGCGTGATCTCTCACGAGTTTGCCCATCTTCTGGGGCTGCCAGATCTCTACGATCCCTATCGAAGGACGGACTATGTTGGGCGGTGGGAGCTTATGGGGAAAGGGCTCTGGAACGGCAACCCACCTGGTAGCAGTCCATCTCACATGTTTGCTTGGGCAAAGATCAGACTCGGATGGATATCAGAAAGTCAAGTTACAGTACTGCCAAGTGGGATAATTAGCAATGTGACACTCAATCCGATAGAGCAAAATGGGACAACCCTCGCCCTCAAGATTCCAATCACAGAAAGAACATACTATCTGGCTGAGTTAAGGCAGCGGATAGGATATGATATTGGTCTGCCGGACACTGGTCTTCTGGTAACTTACGTCGACATAAGCATCCCAGGACCTGGAGGCGTTCGGATAGTCGACGCAAATCCGCTGACGGCTACGCTGGACGATTGTTTGTTCAAGCCAGGCCGTACGTTTACAGACACTGCCAACAAGATATCTCTGTCAATTTCGGGAACAACCGGAGAAAACTATCGTATACAGATCAATCGCGTGGGACCTGCTCCTGATCTAGCCATCGCAAAACTGGAAATTACACCTTATCCTCCGCGTTCAGGCCGAGTACTGGCACTGATCTTTCACATAAGAAATGAAGGTACAGCGACTGCGTCAAGCTTTGCTGTCCACGTCTATCTTGACGCTAACCTCCTGTATACTAACACTTACACACTTGAACCAGGAAGCGCTCAGCTCGTACAGTTGACTTGGAACGCCACTTTCGGAAAACACACCGTGAGGTGCATCGTGGATTCAGCTAGACGACTGAGTGAGATCAACCGTTCCAACAATGAGGTCACCCGCGAATTCATAGTAGGGTCTGTCCTCTCGGTTAGACTCCCATGGATAGGAGGATCGATCAAAGTCAACGGTACGACATATGCCTCAAACGGAACCTCAGAGATCGAGGTGCCCATTCTGCCAGGGGAGCAGACGATCGAAGCGCCACAGGAACACGTCATATCCTACGGGACGCGACGTCTCTTTGTACGATGGAGCGACGGCCACACTTCGAACCTGAGAGTCCTCCATGCAACAGGGGACATCTATCTCTCTGCAGAGTATAAGACCCAGTATCGTCTCACAATAGATTCAGGCAAAGGCACAACCTCGGGGAACGGCTGGTACGACAAGAACAGCACAGCGACTGCAAGGGCAACTTCTCCCTCTCCGACGAATGACGGGAAGACCCGCTTCATGTTTTCTCATTGGAGCGGAGACCAAGCTTCAAACTCCACCGTCCTTCAACTCTTGATGAACCAACCATACAATGTGACGGCAAACTGGGTCGTTGAACACTACCTCACAATATTGTCCTCTGCAGCAACATTTGCTGAGCAAGGATGGCACAAAGAGGGAACTGAGGTGCAGCTGAGGGCATCATCTCCTATCGACCATGGGAACCGCACCAGAAGAGTGTTCATCAACTGGTCAGGCGACATGACCTCGGAATCGGAAGAGACTTCTATCACAATGAGCGGGCCGCGAACAATATTCGTGAACTGGAGAACAGAGTATGAGCTTCAGATCCTAAGCGAACATGGGAAGGCATCAGGGCAAGGATGGATTCCAGCTGATTCAACAGCAAGATTCTCCATCGAAGCCACAGTCGACCTAGGAAACGGAGTCCGCCACGTCTTCGCGGGGTGGAGCGGCGACTACGAAGGTCTTTCTTGCGAGGCCTCAGTGGTGATGGATGTTCCCAAGGTCATAACTGCAAACTGGAGAAAGCAGTACTTGGTCAACTTTAATGTTGTCGGCCTTCCAAACGGTACTAGTGTTTCAGTTGGAGTCAACTCACAATGGCGAAATGGGACCATGCCTTACTCATTCTCGGAGTGGGTAGACGCAGGGTCTGTCATCGAGCTTGGAGCATCGTCCAAGCTCCAAGCAGGCTCTGACCAATATGTCTTGCAGGGCTGGAGGAGCTTTTATGGGCAGTCGATTGACCCTCCTCTGGCGGTCAACTCTCCCACAAACCTTGAGCTTGTCTACGTTAGGAAACCAAAGGGCCTTCTGGATATCTTGGTGGCTACGTACGGAGTTGACGGCCTTCCTGAACTTGCACTCTTGACGGCCGCTAGAGAACGATATGTTTCAAGAAGCTTTGCAGGAAAACACTGGTCCAACATCTTCGACGAGATCTGTCATTCTCTGGCTCCAAACCTGGCCACCTTGATATGTGAGAATCCAACCCTCAGAAGGGCCTTGGGAGTGCTGTTCTACCCAACTGTGCGGATTCTTGGTCTATCAGCTTCGGCCTACTTTGCGGTCGGCCCGGGCTCGGAAGTTGCCTTCTTCGCGGCTGGTCTAATTGCATCGGCGATGATCGGCGTTGTTCACTTTTCGCCTCTCTTTCTGTTGGGGCTCTATGTGACCAGAACGAGAAGACGTAACATAGGAAGGAACTTGCGCAAATATGTTGGAATAGTTCTCCTGATCTCCGCCGAGCTGATAATCTTTGGCGAGATAACACATGCTCCTATAACAACCACAGCTGGAACCTTCATTCTCCTTGCAGTATCCGCATGCCTATCCAGCGCAGGGGTGGCCCTCATGATATACTGGATCGCCAAAAAGATCCGAAAGGGAAGCATAACGTCTAGAAACGATCGTGACTCCAAAACCTTAATGGGATTGCTTCCGAAGCATACATAAGTGGAGATGGTCAACAGATGAAAAAGGGCATAGAGATTGCATCGATCGCATTGACGGCAACGGTCCTGGTCTTGCTTATAAGCTCCGCACCCAACACAGCTGGGATAGGATCAGTCGGTGGCATGCTAACCGGAAGGGTCTGGGGATACACTTGGCTTGATGACCCTGTGCCGCTTGTGTGGGCCAGGGTTTCAGCATACAGTGGTAACATCCTAGTCGAATCGGTTTCGACTGGTGCTAACGGCAGCTACACGATGTATCTGCCTTCGGGGCTCCTCAACGTGACAGTTGAGCATCCAGGCTTCAAGATGCAGAGCAGGGTCATAGCGATTTCCGAGGGAGGGTCAGCTCAAATGAATTTCTACTTGGAGAGGTCGGAGATTCCTATACCTGAGTTTGCGGCGCATCTGCTGCCCATCATCGCGGCGGCTGTGCTAGTCTTAGCAATAGCCCTTACGAAGAAACGCAGCCGGAAGAAGTAATCAAAATATCCAAAGCTGTTCGTGCAGACGCTAGTAGTCTAGTCCACACAATACCAAAGAACCTTTAAAAACTCTTTAAGACCCCGGTCTCCGCCCTACAGAAACCTCATCAATCGAACGGCAGGAGCACGGCAGATTCTGGTCTACATCAAGAAGATCGAGCTGAGAGGTTTCAAGACATTCGGAAAAAAAGTCTCTATCTCACTAGATCGCGGTCTCACCGTCATAACTGGACCCAATGGGTCAGGCAAGTCGAACGTTATGGACTCTGTCAGGTTCGCCTTGGGAGAGCTGAGCCCAAAAGAACTCCGCTGCACCTCTTTCTCTGACATCATTCACAAGACTTCACCTCAACTGCAGTCTAGATCTGTGTGGGTATCGATCCAGTTCGACAATTCAGATAGGCGAATACCCGTCGAGGCTGAAACAGTCACAATTTCACGAGAGTTCCGAAAGGGAGAAGGGGTCTATCGTCTAAATGGCAGAAGAGTGCCTCGGAAGCAGCTGACAGAGGTACTATCATCATCCGACATTCAAGTTACAGGTTACAATCTAATTCCTCAACACGCAGTAACCAGACTGGCCGAAGTCACAGCGGAGGAACGTCGCAAGATAATCGAGGACATGACTGGAATAGGCATCTACGACCTGAAAAAGCAGGAGGCTCAGAAACAACTTGACATTGCCGACACAAACCTCAGGGTCGCCTCAGCAAGGACAGACGAAGTCAGAACCAGAGTAGAATCACTTGAAAAGGAAAGAAACGACTTTCTCAGATACACCTTTCTTAACAGAGAAATAGGCAGACTCGAAGCCAGAATCCTCTCAAGGGAACTGGGGAAGCTCAGAGGGGAACTACAACAACTGCAAAAAGAAGCTGGCGTAGTGCAGGAGAGAATAGACGAGATAAAAAGAAAAAGAGGTGAGCTGACCACACGAAGAAATCTCCTCGAATCGAAGAAGAGGGAGCTGGAGCACGAAGTAGTCGAAAAAGGAAGCAATGAACTGTTTCAGGTAGAGAGAAAAATCGGAGATCTTAACACGACCATAACCAGCCTAACGACACAAATCAAGTCCGAACAGAACAACCTTGGAGCGCTCAAGAAACAGAGAGAAGCTACTCAATATCATCTCAACCAGATTCAAGCCTCCCTCAGTCAAAAGAGGGTAGAACGCAACAGCCTTCAAAGAAAACATCAGGCGGCTCTCACATCACTAGCCCAAAAGCAAGAACAGTACGAGGAACTCTCCGAGAAGGTCCGTCTAACGAGACAGAGACTGGGAGAGAACACAGCGAAGATCGAGGAAATCGAGCAGCAGATGGAGAAAGTCTCCAAGCAGTTGACCAGCATCGAGACGCAGACCACAAGCAAAACGGCTAGGATCGAGCTGCTTGACGGGCAAAAACAAAATCTGGAAGCACGAAGCGCGGATTATTCAAGAGTCATCGAGGACATGGGCGCTCGATTAGATGAGATCAGAAAGCTGAGAGAGGAAGAAGAGAGCAGAGTTGAGGCTAGTGGCTGCAGGACTGAGCAAAGCCAGCTTCATTTGAGAACGAAAGAAGAAGAAATCGCTAAGGCTGCGGAGGTTGCTGAACAGGCACGTGTGTCACTAGCTGAATTCGAAACCCAGCATGAGCTCATTGAAGCATTATCGCCGGAAAAGTCCGCCCTCAAGAGAATTGAGGAGATGGCGTCCGCGGGAGCAATCGCGGGAGTATACGGAACACTCCAGAATCTCGTCAAGATCAACGAAAAATGCATAAGAGCTACTGAAGCAGCGTCTGCCGGTTGGATGACGGCGCTTGTAGTCAAAGACATAGAAACGGCTATGCTCTGCACAGAGATTCTAAAAAGGACAAAACTAGGCAGGATCAAGATCATACCGGCCGAAAGCGTCTCGCCCAAGGCACCAATCGATGATTGTTCAAGCCTTTCCGGCGTACTAGGACCCCTCGTGAACTTCATTGAATGTCCTGACGAAGTGAAGCCTGCCTTAAACTTCGTCTTTGGAGACACAGTTCTTGCCGAAGACCAGAAGACGGCCTTTCTGGCTTCCGTCGAGGGAATGAGAGCCGTCGTCCTGACAGGCGACCTCTATGAGCCGGGAGGAGGAATAGAGGCCGGATACTTCAGAGAACCCTTTGACCTGACATCTATCATTCCAAGACCTTCGGCGATTGAAAACCTTGATCGAACACTTCGGTCCTTGGAAACGTTGATTGAGCAAGGAAAAGCAGAGATACAGAGACTGACCGACGAACTCTCCAATCTGAAGCAGACTGAAATTGAAGGAAGAGGCGCTATCGAGAGAGCTACCAGATATATGCAGGAGACCAAGGAGAACTTTGAATTCGCAAAGAAATCCCTTGAGACAGCAAGATCAAGAATCAAAGCCGTCTCGGATGAGACCGAGAAGGAAAGAGAAGCACTTTCTCAACTCAGAAACCTTCAGAGTGAAACTCGTGAAAAACTCCTCCAATTCCAGAAGGAGAGAAACTCGCTAAAGCTCTCGGTCAAACCCAGCTACCTGGTTCAAATTGAGAATGAACTGCTCGCCCTGACAAAATCGCTGAACGAAATGAAGCAGGAACAGATCCATGTCGAGGGCGGAATATCGTCCCTCGAGGGATCGATTGGGGCGCTGGCCCCAGGACTGGATCAGGCTCGCATTCAATCCAGAACACTGAATCAAGAGATCGAAAGAACCGAGAAGAGCGTTAACGAAGCCAAACAAGCCCTAAACCTGGCTCAAGTTGAATTAGAAGCACTGACCGGAAGGAGAGAAGCGCTTGTATCTAACGTCTCCGCGGTCAGAGAGAGACTTGGGGAAGTCGAAGCAGAGCATACAGAAATCCAAGAAGAGATCGGCAGAACTTACGGAGAGTACGAGTCCACCGGTCAAGCAAACAGTCACCTTTCAGAGTCGATCGGAGAGAAGGAAGCACAGATCTCCATCCGACTTGCCAAACTCAGAGATTTGGGCTACGAGGAATCGGTCGAGCCAGCTGACGAAGGAGCTAGAAAGACTGAAGCCATTCTGGAGACACTGCGCAGGGAACTGGCAAGCATAGGTGCAGTGAATCAGCTCGCCCCTCAACAATACGACGAGGTCACAGGCAACTACAAGCAACTATCAGTGAGAATAGGGGAACTCGAAAGAGAGAAGCTGTCAATAGTCTCATTCATGAACGAGCTTGACCGGAAGAAACATGACGCCTTCATGAACTCGTTGAACCAGGTCAACAAGAACTTCCAGCAGACATTCGCTGACATAACAGACGGCGGTAGCGGGAGGCTGGCGCTAGAAAATCTTGAGAAACCGTTTGAGGGAGGTCTGGAGATGCTCCTTCAATTTCCAGGCAAGGCGGAACTTGCTGTCAGTTCTGCTAGCGGAGGCGAGAAATCGGTGGCAACCGTGTGCTTCCTATTCGCTCTCCAAAGCATCCACCAACTTCCTTTCTACATATTCGACGAGATCGATGCTCACCTGGACGTCTTGAATTCACAGAGGCTAGCGGAACTCCTCAAGTCGAGATCAAAGGGTTCGCAGTTCATTGCGATCTCATTACGGGACACGACGATCAGTCGAGCCAACAAGGTCTACGGTGTCTTTGTCCAAGAGGGCGTGTCCCAGATCGTCTCACTACCAACGGCGGTGGCGTCCAATTGACAGAGGTCGTGAACGTGAAACCCTTCTGGCTACTGCCCCCCTACGTGATTCTATTCGACCTGATAAGGCTTCACAGACTCAGGCCTTGGGATGTGAATGTCGCTTCTCTATTGAACTCCTTTCTTGCCGAAATGAAGAAAGGCGGATACATTGACTTCACAGCATCCGGAACAGCTCTCCTCTCTTCTTCGATAATACATCGAATGAAATCCGAAGATGTGCTCAAACTAGAGGAGCCACCCAAACCTCCGCCACCCAGAATCAACGAAACTGTCCCGCCGCCCCTGCCTCTCCCAATAAGGTACGAGTTCACCTCAGCCTCTGTCGAGCAGCTCATCATAGTGCTCGAGGAAGTCCTTGAGAGCGAGAAACTTGCGTTGGCAAAGCAGAAGAAGTCGCTTTTTCTGCCAGCTCAGCTCACAGACGGACTGGACGAATTCTTCACAGACATCGATAGACGATTGGAGGCATTTTATCTCCGTCTCAGGCAGCTATCAAAGAAGAGATCATTAATCTCATTCCTGAAGCTTACGAGAGGACTGCCGGTAATGGAGATCGTAAGGCAGTTCATAATGCTCCTATTTCTTGCTTGCCAAAACAAGCTTGTTCTCCTCCAAAGCCGAGAGTTCGGCGACATCGCCATAAGACTCACGGAGATCGTACATCACGTTGGCGCAGAATGATCTGATAGGCGTCCCAACAGGCAGGGCCAAGCTCATCGAGGGCGCTCTCTACGTCGCTGGGAGGCCTCTTGATCTGCAGACTCTTGCATCCATCGTCAAGCTGAGATCAGCGGACAGGGTCAGAGCGATGGCCAGGTCAGTCGCAGAACGGTACAGACAATCTGACACATCACTTGAGGTGCTTGAACTTCAAGACGGAAGATTCGTCATGCAATTAAGGCCAGAATACGTTGGCGCAGTTAAGAGACTTGCGACGAGAAGGTTGCTCACTCCTGGCCCTCTTAGGACCCTGTCGTTCATCGCCCTCAGACAACCCGTAACTCAAGCGTACGTCGTCAGAGTCAGAGGGAAACTTGCATATGATCATGTGAGGCAACTCAGAGATCTCCAGCTCGTTTCAGAGTCAAAGCTCGGACGAACCAAGATTCTGAGGACGACGCAGACCTTCGCCGACTATTTCAACTTAAGTCAAGACGCTAGACTGATGAAGCGCCAGCTTGAGAAGCTGTTCAAAGAACTATCGTCAGTCAAGGGTCAAGAGAAGACCAAAGACGGCTAGCATACCGGAATCTTTCCTTCCACAAGATCCTTGCAGAAGCTGTCGAGCTTGCTGAGTTCATCATCTATGATGTCTCTAACCTGATCTGATACTTCTTCTATCCTCGTCGCCTTCGAGAGGACGAGCTGTGCTGACGCTATCGCAGGCTGATCTATCGGCATTCCTATCTTGCTGAGGAGCCAGACGTAGACTTCGTCGACGCCGGAGACTCCTCTGCATATTCTATCCGCAATCTTGAAGCTGAGTAGGTTGTAGATCTTCCCGACGTGGCTCACAGGATTCTTGCCCGCGGCTGCCTCCGAACTTGAGGGTCTGTTCAAAGGTATTATCCCATTCACACGGTTACCTCTTCCCACTTGACCGCTATCGCCGGCCTCAGCAGACGTGCCCGTAACGGTCGTGTATATTCCATGCAGCCCTCTCCCTCGGATGTCGAGAGTGTTGAAGTCTACGTGAAACCTTTCAATGTCAGTTCTTGATTCTATGAAACTCTTCATTGTTTGAAGTATAGATTCTTTCTTTGCGAAGTAGTCGGCCTCACTGTTTATGTATCTGTCTACCAAGGCCATCGATACTGTAAGTTCCAACTGGTCGTTGTGCCTCAGCGCCATCACCTTGATATCTTCCCCACTTTCCGGAAACCTCTTCTTGAACTCAGGAGAGTTGAGGTATCTCTCAGTCTGTAGGACCAGGGCCTCCGTGGGGGTGAAGGGCGCATATCCTACCGCCGCAGATGTGTCATTCGCACCGAGGAACCGCCCCTTCCGCCTGAAGATATCTGCGAGCTCAGCTGAGCCGGGCTTGATCTCCACCTGATACTTCACATGGCTCTCTGGATCAACGAATCTAAGATTCTTCCTGAACCAGCTCTTCGCCGTCTCAACGGCAATCTTATCGACTTCAATCCTATCATCGCCCACCTGGAACGTCGCCCTGTCACCAAAAATCATCAGCATCGGCTTCTTGATGGATCCTCCTCCGAACCGCCCTTCCGCCTCCCCAGCGGCCAATAGCCCCTTGTCTATGTTGTGGTGAACGATCTCTCCGAACTTGGACATGTACTCCCTGCTTAGGGCGATTGAGATCTCATTCATTACGGAGTCGCAGATGTAATCAGGATGTCCCAGTCCCTTTCTTTCAACAATTTCTACCCTCTGCCTCTCCAGAGGCACCTGCTTCAACTCGCTTATCGCGATCTTACGCATTCCAGCAGCCTCGCACAGAGAAAATATTCATTGGATATTAATGCCTTGGTGTACGAAATATTCCTAAAGGAATATAGCGGACGTGCACCTGCCTGACCATATGCTACCTCAGCTGCAGGAGATACCGAGACGAAGGAGAAACCTCAACCTAACTCAAAAGGACCTAGCTTTCATGGCAGGAGTCAGTCAGTCCATGATAGCCAAGATCGAGGCACTCAAAGTCAATCCATCCTACGAGAAGACCAAGAGAATATTCGACGTACTAGAAGAGCTGGAGAGAAGGTCTGAGTCAAGAGCTAGAGAAATAGGTAGCAGAAGAGTCATTGGGGTGCGCCGTCAGGATGCAGTCTCAAAAGCCACAACAATCATGAAGCAGATGGGGTTCTCTCAGCTTCCAGTACTTGACAAAGGCTTCGCCGTAGGCAGCATCTCGGAGAGATCGATACTCACTCAAATAGTGAAGGGCAAAGATCTGTCCGAACTTTCTCGAGAGCGTGTAGAGAACGTAATGGACGAACCATTTCCCCAACTTGACGAGCATTCTCCCCTTTCCGCGGTACTAGCTCTACTGCAGTACAGTCCCGCTGTGATTCTTACAAGGAGAGGCTGCCCATCAGGCATAGTCACCAGGGCTGATTTGCTCAAAGTGGTTAGGCCGAGCACCTAAAAGCCATCCAGATGGTTCTGTCGCCGACGTGCGTCTCACGCAATCCTGCGAACAGTTCCTTCTCTTCGCACCAAGAATGTGATACTCGGATACTCGATCTGAGCGTCGACATGTGCGATTTCTTATTGGGACTCAAAATGCTAAGAGTTCAGAACGATTATCTATTGGACACAAAATGGTGAAGGCTGTGGACCTGAAAGAACTTGAAAGGAGGTTCATCGAGAAGGTAGATTCTCTCTCGACTGAGCTCGTGGCTCTTACCCGTGAGATGATTCGAGTACCTAGCGAGAACCCGCCTGGCGATGAGAGTCAGATCTCCCAGATGGTCGCAGAGAAACTCAACTCTCTCGGACTGGATGTTCAACTCGTCGAACCTAGACCGAAGCGGGTCAACACTCTAGGCATTTTAAAGGGGAAGGGAGGAGGAAGAAACTTCCTCTTCAATGGACACTATGACACTGTGCCGGTTGGAGTCCTCGAATTCTGGACTGTCGATCCCCTTCAGGGCGTAGTCAAGAACGGGAGAATCTATGGCAGGGGCTCGGGCGACATGAAGGGAGCGATAGCTTCAGCGATAATCGCTGTGAAAGCCCTTGATCAGCTCGGGATTACTTTGAAGGGCGACTTACTAGTCCACGCTGTTGCCGATGAAGAAACAGGGTCGAAGTACGGGACAAGATATCTGGTTGAGAACGGATATGAAGCAAGAGCAAATGTGGACATGGCTGTGGTTGGTGAAGCATCCGTTTACAGGGAGAAGATCTACGCAAGGACTGCTGTTAGAGGGCTTCAGTGGCTGAGGATAAAGGTGAGGGGAAAGGCCGCCCACAGCAGCCGGCCCGATTTTGGAGTAAATGCTGTACTGAAGATGTGCAAGATCCTTCTGGCACTAGATGACCACAAGTTTAGGTTCACGCCTCACCGCCTACTTCCGGATCCAACCATAGCCTGCGGCACAATCATAAGAGGCGGGACTAAGGAGAACATAATCCCGGAACTCTGCGAAGCCATATGCGATGTTCGGACGATTCCCGGAATGACGAATGATGCCATCTTGGACGAGGTGAAATCAGTCGTCGACTCCATGAGGCAAGGGGACCCAACGATAGAGGCGGATCTCTCAACAGTTTCCATGTGGCCACCCAGCGAGATATCAGAGTCCGAAGATGTCTTCAAGATCGCGAAAAACGCAGTATCCACTGTTGTGGGATGTGAGCTGAGGCCTAGAGGTTTCTCGGGCTCAAATGATACATCATGGCTAACCACTGTCTCCCAAATACCTGCCATGGCGTTCGGCCCAGGCGATAATTTCATGTCTGGAGCGCACGGACCAGATGAATCGGTTTCCAGCGATAGGCTACTGGATTTCTCAAAGATCTATGGACTCATGGCCATCGAGGCGTGCGGGGTCTGAAGAGAAGCCGCCCTCACAGCACCTCGAACGGGCACTCACAATGCTTGGAGCATTGTCTGACTCGGCATCTATTAGAGCTACATAGGTCTGTGCTGAAGTACCGTTCCATCCTGTCCGGAAGGATAGTCACGACTGTCCTGTCGCAACCGATTTCGTCCAAAACTGAGATCGACGCCGATACGTTTGCTCCAGATGATACGCCGACCATAAGTCCCTTGTCATAAGACAGTTTCTTCGCCATCTCTACGGCGTCGTTGCTCTTGACCGTAATGACCTGATCTATCAGGTCCATATCCACTATTTCTGGGACAAAGCCGTCACCTATCCCCGCGATCTTGTGCTCTTGGATGTCCTTTCGCCCAGAAAGGATGGCGGCTTCTTCCGGTTCCACTGCGACTAGGCGTACGTTCGGGTTCTGTTCCCTCAGAGCCTTTCCCACCCCCATCAATGTTCCTCCTGTGCCGACGCCAGCCACAAACGCGTCAACCTTCCCCCTGATCTGCTGGAGTATTTCTTTGCCGGTTGTTCTGTAGTGGGCCATGACGTTGTCGGGATTCCTAAATTGATCAGTCAGAAAATAGCGTTCCCCGCTCTTTGCAATCCTGTCCGCCTTGGCGATGGCTCCTTCAAAACCTTCACATTTCGGAGCGAGGCAGATGTCTGCGCCCAGACTAGTCATGATTTTGACTCGTTCTCCCGTCATGTGTTCAGGCATTACTGCCAGCATCTTGTAGCCTTTCGCAGCGGCGACCATGGA
Source organism: uncultured Candidatus Bathyarchaeia archaeon (assembly GCA_964529995.1). Classification (GTDB taxonomy): domain Archaea; phylum Thermoproteota; class Bathyarchaeia; order 40CM-2-53-6; family JALHTG01; genus JALHTG01. Next base: position 603 of record CAZGZF010000001.1, on the reverse strand, counting down.
CAAAGCGATGCCCGTGTTTCCACTTGTGGCCTCAACGATTGTATAGCCTGATTTGAGGAGCCCTTTCTTCTCCGCCTGCTCGACGATGTATTTTGCTATTCGATCTTTGATGCTGCCGCTCGGGTTCATGAACTCTGCTTTTGCATAAACATGATGCATCTCGCCCTTGGCGTCCATCCGGAGCTTCAACATCGAGGTGTTCCCGATACAGTTCAGGAGAGAGGGTTGAGAGAACACTTCGACTCCTCTGGCCAATGCGCGATGATAATGGAATCAGTTCTAGTATCCATAAAGCTTTGAGTATTTGGCGTTAAGGTAGTCGATGTAGTTCCTTGCTGTGATCTTTTCTCCAGTTATCTTTCTGAGGAGATCTGCTGGGTCATACAGATTTCCTTGGACGTATACCTTCTCGATAAGCCATTGTTTGAGTTTCTGGACGTCACCTATCGCCAGTGGCCTTCGCCAGTCCGGTATTTCTCTCTCCATTGCAGACAGGATCTGCCCGGCATAGATGTTGCCCAGCGCGTATGACGGAAAATATCCGAACAATCCGCTTGCCCAGTGAGTGTCTTGCATGACTCCCTCGGAGTCGTTCTCGATCTT